>JAFGNK010000095.1 GCA_016927055.1 Methanotrichaceae archaeon
GCCGCCTTAACCAGGACTACCAGCCAATGCACGCTCTATGCAGGTTCTTTCTGGAGCACCGGGGCCCGGGCCACGAGGCTGGGGACCGGAAAATGGTGCCCTTCCTGGTGAAAATGGATCGCCTTTACGAGCTTTTTGTCGCCAGATGGCTGGAGAAGAATCTGCAAGGAGAGAGATACTCAATTCAATCGCAGGAACATGTCTTGATTGATCAGAATCTCAACATCAATTTCAGGATAGACCTCTCGATATTTGACAGAGAATCGCACTCATGTGCCTTTGTTATCGATACTAAGTACAAGGCAGGCAGTCCGGCAACAGATGACATAGAGCAGGTGTCTGCCTATGCAGAGGCCAAAGGCTGCAAAGAGGCGATATTGGTATATCCAGAATGTTCTGGGTCTCGGCTGGAAGGCATGGTGGGCAAAATCAGGGTCAGAGGCGCGACATTCTCTTTGTCAGAGGATCCAGAAATTGCCGGGAGAAGGTTTGCAAAGGAATCATTAGGCATTGAAATTGATTGACCAACATCGATATGTGCGTTTCATTTTTGTTCCCGCCTCGAATTCGCATCCTGCAAACATGCCACATGCCTCCGTCGTCAGCTCACTTCCTGAAGCTATCCACCATCGTCTCCTTCATCCTCCCCCAAGGTCAAGGTGCCGGTCCAGATGGATGATTGGCCCTAAACTCCAAGTCGGATCGCATAGCATAGGCCGTGAGGCGCTAGTGAATCATCCTTTGTACCCCGTGATGCTCTCAAATATATCTTGCAGCCTTCCCGCCGTCTCCGGGGAAAGCCTTCTGTCCACAGCTTTCAGGAAGGTCTTTGCACACTGCGGCGCGATGCATACCAGGCATTCCGATCCGTCCATGGCTCGCTCTGCCAGATACTTCAGATCCTCATCAGGCAGCTTATCGAGCCGGGACTGAAAGTCATCCCTGTCGGTTATGTAGTAGCTGGACATGGAAGTGAGCAGGCCGCCAGCATCTTCCGGCTCCTTGGCCGGGCCGGCCAGCTTCTTCAAGATTGATATATCTTTTTGGTTGAGCTTTTTCATTTTTCATCACCAGGAAGGTATTTTCTTATTCTTTCCAGGAGCATCAATACAACTGATGAGATTTGGCCGCCCTTCATTCAGTTACATTTTCTGTCAGCTTGGATGAATTGATCTTCACTGATACTATAAATTATTCTTGATTTTCAAGGATTAAATTCATAAGATCCCAGCAAGATTTATGGGCGTAGAGTATTTGATTAACAAGTGTGATAACTAGAAAGTGATTCGCAGGTTTGAGGGTCCAAATGCAAATGAAGGCGCCATGTGAGGAGATTGTGTGGAATGTGCTGCCCTGCATCAGGGCAGCCATTGCCGATGAGCTGGTCAAGAGAGGAATATCCCAAAAGGAGGTTTCCAGGATGTTGGGCATCACGCCGCCTGCAGTATCTCAGTACGTCTCCAAGAAAAGGGGCTATAACATCGTGTTTCGCGAGGACATTTTGCATGCCATAGGAATGCTCGCCGAAGACTTGATCGAGGAAAGAGTAAAAGGCAGTGAACTCGTGAAGCGGATCTGCGCGATCTGTCGCATGTTACAGGACGATGAGACTGCTTGCATTCCCACCAAATGCAAAGGACTCTAAAAGGATTCAATTTAGATCTGCTTGCAGCTCAAAGTCCACCCTTTTCAGCAGGTATTTTAAAATGATGCGGGCCGATAAGCTGGAAGACCTTAAAAAGAGGATCGCAGAGAAGGGAAAGCTTCTCGTGGCCTACTCCGGTGGCGTCGACAGCACTCTTCTGGCTAAGGTGGCGCATGGCGTTTTGGGGGGCGAGGCCCTGGCCGTTATTCTGGATAGTGAAACCATGCCAAGAAGTGAGCTTGAGCAGGCCAGAGCGCTCGCTACGTCCCTGGGTCTGAATTATCGGGTCGCAGAATTTTCCATCCTGGGGGAGGAGCAGTTTGTGCATAATCCAGCCGCACGATGCTACATCTGCAAGAAAAAGTCGGCGGCAATCCTAAAGAGCATCGCTGCAAAGCAGGGCATAAACTGCATCGCAGATGGAGTCAACCTCTCTGATTACAGGGACTATCGGCCTGGAATCGCCGCCTGTGATGAAGAAGGAATCTGGCATCCATTTGTAGAGGCGGCAATAACCAAAGAGGATATTCGCTCCCTGGCGCAAAGCATTGGCCTGCCCGTTTGGAACAAGCCCACCTCTGCCTGCCTGGCCTCTCGAATTGCTTATGGCGAGCCGATAACAGAGAAAAAGCTGCGAATGGTAGAAGAGGCGGAGGAGTATCTGAAAAGCCTGGGCTTCGGGCAGCTTCGAGTGCGGGTCCATGGCCGCCTGGCCCGAATTGAGCTGTTAAAGCAGGATATGGCCGCAGTGATAGGCGGCAGCGATGAGATCGCCAAGGGGCTCAAAGCAATCGGATTTAACTATGTCGCCCTGGATTTGGAGGGCTTTCGCAGCGGAAGCATGAATGAGGTTTTATGAAATGGGCCTTATGAAAGTGATTATATGGATGTCCAAGAGATAAAAAAGGATTTTCCGATTCTGAAGGATGTCATCTATCTGGACAGTGCCTCTACCGGCCTGACTCCTGAGCCTGTTTTGGAGGCGGTACTGGATTACTACCATAGCTACAAGGCCAATGTGGGTCGCGGCGTTTACCGGATGGCGCAGCTTGCCGATCAGCGCTACCGGGACGCTCACCGCCAGGCCGCTGAGTTTGTAGGCGGGGGCGGGGGTGGGAGCAGGCCAGAAGGCATGACGATCTTCACCAGGAACACCACGGAGTCCATTAACATTGTCGCCCGCGGCATGAGGTGGAAGAAGGGTGATCGCATCGTCACCAGCCTTGCCGAGCACCACTCTAACCTCTTGCCCTGGCTGAAGCTAAAAGAGAAAGGCGTAGAGCTGCAGATCATAAAGCCTGACAAAACGGGAAGGCTTGATCTGGCGGACTATGAAAAGGCCATAACCAAAGGCACCCGGCTGGTGGCGGCAAGCCAGCTCTCCAATGCCCTGGGAACGGTTCTTCCCGTAAAAGAGATCAGCAAAATATGCCGGGAGCGGGGATCAGCTTTGCTGGTGGACGGGGCGCAGTCCGTGCCTCACATGCCGGTGAACGTGACGGAGATTGATTGCGATTTTCTCTGCTTTTCCGGGCACAAGATGCTTGCGCCCATGGGGGCCGGAGTTCTCTGGATCAAAAAGGAAGGGGAGGTCGAGCCTCTCCTGGTTGGCGGAGGCATGGTGCAGGATGTCGGCGACTTGTGTGAAGGTGGATACGAGATCAAGAAAGGCTATGAGGGCTATGAAGCAGGCACTCCCGACATATCCGCAGGCATTGGACTTGGCGCTGCTGTAGATTTTCTGAACCGATGGGGCATGGAAGAAATCCACAATCACGAGAAAAGGCTTACTGCAAAGCTGCTGGAGGGCCTGCAAGGGATAAATGGTGTGGAGGTCTATGGTCCTGCCCCTGGCTCAAATCGGCAAGGCCAGCCACAGCGAGGCGGCGTGGTCTCCTTTGCTGTAAAGGGCCTGCTGCCACACGAAGTGGCTCTCATGCTCGACCAGGCTTCGAGCATTTGCGTTCGCTCCGGCCACCACTGCTGCATTCCCCTCATGAGGCATCTGGGACTGAAATACGGCACTGTGCGCGCCTCGCTTTATCTTTACAATAGTGAGGATGATATAGAAAAGCTCCTGGGGACGCTGGAGCAGATTGCCAGAATGGCCTAGCCAGATGGGGCTAAATGGTGGCAAAGGAATGATCAAAGGAACGATCGAGGGGTGTATCAAAGAATGATCAAAGAATGCAAATGCCTTAGGCTGGATGGTGCCTGTGCAGAGGATGCGACCTGTCAGGTGGTAGAGGAGACGCCCCTTTCCATCTTCATCAACGGCCGGCATTTCGTCACAGCCATGATCAGCCCCCTGATGAAAAAGGAGTTTGTTATCGGCCACCTCTTTGCCGAGAGGATTGTATCCCTTCCTCAGGAGATCGAATCTTTAGAGATTGATGGCGATGTGGCTCGCGTCATTGTCAACCATCCCATGCGGGCCATCGCTTCCCGGCGTCCGATCGTGAGCGGCTGCGGAGGGATTGCCTCTTTTCTGGATGAGGCCAGGCTTCCGGAAATACAATCTGATCTGCGAATCGGGAGACTGCAAGCGCAGGAGGCCATGAGGTCCATCTCTTTGTCAGAGGTGCATATAGCCACAGGGGGAGTGCATTCTGTGGGCCTCTTTGGGGAAATGGGGCCGATCTGCATCATCGAGGACATCGGCAGGCACAATGCCCTGGACAAAGCCATCGGTTACGCTCTTATCCGGAAACAGGACCAGAGCTTCAGCCAGACCTTTGTGGCCTGTACGGGCCGGGTCTCCTCGGATATGGCCTTGAAGTGCTCTGTGGCCGGCATTCCCATCATCGTCTCGCGGGGGGCCACTACCAGCCTGGCCATTTCCATTGCGGAGATGACTGGTCTATGTATCGTCGGTTTTCTGCGGGGAAAGAGGCTTTCCGTTTACACCTGCCTGGAGAGATTTGAGATTGATTGGAATGATCTGCAGTAAGTGCAGTGAGAGAGCTATTTTCTCCCAGCGCTACACCGGGCTGCACCTTTGCCAGGATCACTTCATCCAGGATTTTGAGAGGAGAGTGGCGGAGACTGTGCAGAGAAACAGCATGGTCAAGGATGGCGAGCGCATCGCGGTGGCCGTGAGCGGGGGCAAGGACAGCACTGCTCTGCTCTTTTGCCTGCATAAAATCCTGGCGAAAAGGGATGTGGAGCTGGTGGCCGTCACCGTGGATGAGGGCATCGCCGGCTACAGGGACGACACCATAACGGCGGCCAGAGCCATTGCAAAGCAGCTGGGGGTAGAGCAGCATATCGTCTCCTTTCGAGAGGAGTACGGCTACAACCTGGATGAGATGGTGCAGGGTAAAAAGGTCGCACCCTGTACATTTTGCGGCGTCTTTCGCAAGAATGCCCTGAACCGGGCTGCAAAAAGCCTGGGTGCCGATAAAGTCGCCACCGGCCACAACCAGGATGATGAGGCGCAGTCCATTATGATGAACTATCTGAAGGGTGACTATGAGAGGTTGATGCGCTTTCGGCCCTGGCGGGCCCAGAGAGGCCTGGTGCCCCGCATCAAGCCCCTTCGGGAGGTGCCGGAAAAAGAGATCGCCCTCTATTGCATGGTAAACGGGGTCTTCTCGGAATCCCGGGAGTGCCCTTATGCAAAGCTTTCCCTTCGGGCGGATGTGAGGGATATGATGAACCTCCTGGAGAGCCAGTTTCCCGGCACGAAGAGGTCCACGGTGCAGGGATTTGAGAAGATAGCAA
>JAFGNK010000096.1 GCA_016927055.1 Methanotrichaceae archaeon
AAAAGAAATATGCATGCTTGGGCTTTGGGCTTCAAGCTCAAGCAGTCATCTTGGTCTTGGCGATGTATTTGATGAGATCTGAGCCGATTCTGGCCTTCTTTTGCATCTGATTGGTTACATCATCCATGCTGACACCGCTGGCAGCCAGGGAGCGGATCTCCTCCGTGGTGGTGTCGTCCACGGTGAAATACTCGTCAAGATCCTTTCTGTGACCCCAGACATCTCCCTGTAGAAGCTCAATTCCCTGCATCTCCAGGAATACCTGGATGGCATTGGACATGGTCTTGTGATAGGAGGGAGGCACTTGAATCATCCTCATGCGGGGGCATCTCTGCATCAGGTTAAGGAAATCTACATTGCTGGCGCGAAAAGCCATGTGAATAGTCTTTTCATTGGGGTTGAGATTTGGTATCTCATTTCTTGCGCTGACTACTCTAAGTCTCATGCATTTTCCAATGAGTATTCGCTATTATTAATAGACAATTTAGATAATCATATGTGTACATAAGAATATCAGAAAGCCATATAATAATTTATAAAAAATTAAATTTGTCTATTTACCGGCTAAATTTGACAAAATTCAAGAGATCATAAAAGAAAATAAGAAGAACAATTGCGCATTCCAGAATGTTGGCATATCTCCCAGCAGCTTAATGCTGGAATGCCAGTTCTTTCTTCCAATAGACATTGTACCAAGACTTTTTGCCATCCTCTTTCGTTCGATCAGAATCCGGAGAACTCTGGCCGAGACTTGCACTCTGCTCTGATCCAATCCATGTCTTCGTACCTTGTTCCCAAAGCCGTATGTCTGTGTGACCTCTGTTGGCAGCCTTTCAGAGCAGCTTGTCTCGGTTTCCTGTGAAGACTCCTATCTCGTTTCCATCCCTATCCCGCAAAGCAAAATTTCTTATCTCTTTCTCAGCCAAATTATCACTAAAGATTGACACGGACTAAAGAAACTGATTATATAATTACTTCCTCAGAGTCGTATTTTCGGATAGCAATTCTACTATATCAGTATAATTTGTATACAGAAAAGGTTAAATACTATTACTAATATTATGTTGTTATTAATATCAGGTAGTAAGCTACCTCGCCACGGCTCAGGAACCATCCCCTCAGCGAATCCCTTTTTGCCTGAGCCGCTGGTTCCCTTTGCCTCGATGAGAAAATGCGTTATTGGATTTAGGTCCATCCCACGTTTCTACTGTAATCTGTTTAAAAGATCTTTCTTCCTTAACCCTTAAAAGCTGCATAAACTACGCAACACCATAGAGAATATACTGTGAGTTTAAGGCGAGTCAAGCACCGATCCACAGTGCCCTCTTAAAGGGACCACCCACTGTCGTGAGGGTCTTGATCCCGCCTTACGCCATCACACAAGCAATGAGAGGCAGCACTGGAATTAAGCACAGTGCCCTTCTTACGGGGACCAAGTCATCTGAGATGAAATGCCTGCTCTCCTATCGCCTGCACACATGCCATTCTTGCCGCACTCACTTAAGAACTGTATGCTGTGTCCAAGAATCACACCGAAGACTTCGCAATCGTGCGAGGCGCTCCACTATGGTAAAACATACTGTTTTAGGAGCTTAATCGGCTACAGTCTTATCTTACGGCTAAATGACTATTAATCGTTAATGATATAAATATTCTTCGGAACACAATTATAATAGAAATGAACTTATTCTGTTGGATTGAAAAATCATTTACTTTCTCCCCAACCAACTCATCCTTGTCATCTTATCAGCGACAAGATAGGTGGGTGTGTTCGGCCGCCATACAGAGCGTCTGGGGAGGTTTATCATGCGGATTCTTGAAGCCCATCCACCTCATTCTACATGCGCCCAAAATGTCCTCATTCCCATCAGGAGATGATTAAAGGTCTGGGAAGTCGGTACATGTTAGAAATATTCATCGCAGGTTGAACAGGACCAACTATTATTGCACAAGAAAAAATGAGCGCCGCAAAGGATTCAGAGATCCATTATCTTCGGCCTGGGTCTCGCATTTGAGCTGTCGATCAAGCCACAATCTCTGCCTTTGCGATATACTCGATGAGCTGTGTTCCCAGCTTGGATGTCTTTTGAAGCTTTTTCGCGATCTCATCCGGCGCTGCGCCTTCCTGGTTCATTTGCTTGATGGCTTGCAGTGCCTCATCCGGGACGGTGAAGTACTCGTCGATGTCCTTTCTATGACCCCACACATCACCTTCCAGCAGTTTAACGCCCTGCATCTCCAGGAACACCTCAATGGCCTTGGACATGGTCCTCATGTAGGACGGCGGGACCTGGACCATTTGGAGGCGAGGAACCTTGTTGAGGAGATTGAGGAAGTCCACATTGGAAGCTCTAAACGCCAGATGAACTGCCTTTTCATTCGGTCTAAGCGAATTGATTTCTTCTCTTGAGCTGATTATTCTTATCTTCATCACAAATCACCTATACTAATTTCTTTATTCCTAGTCGACATTCAACGTATATATAATTTTCTGTTTAAGACGGATGACGAGATTTTTGGGGGCGCCAGGAATAGCTAAATAGCATCGACAAATAATATCACTGTCAGCCTCTGAGCCGATTGGAAACAGGACATTAATATGCTCTGCAGCCAGCGCGAGTCGCCATTGTTCAGGCATAAGCGGCATTAAACAAAGGAGTGGAAAGAAAATGGCATATAAAATAAAATGTGAAGTAATCAGCATAGGTGGAGATAAGGAAAAGTGCATAGGTGCCGCAAAGATGAAAAAAGGCGAGGAATTCGTTTTTGAGGCAAGAACGCCGGAAGGCATGTGCGTGCGAGCATTCAATGCCGTTTTTCCTTCGGCCTTTGCCATGCGCTACAGTGAGAAAATGCCCTGGGAAAAGGGAGATGGCCATGTGGAAGTGACCTGCCCAGATGGAGACATCGTTGTCAGGCTGAGCCGCATCAAGGGTGCAGATACCCAGATTTAATGCGATAACAGTATCATCTTATTTTTGGTCCCCCTGAAACAAGTATTTCTTGCGAGGCATCTTATCAGGATTTTAGCTCAGCTGGCCTACTCGATCTCGGATGTCCCAAACACCATTTCTCTCATCCCCAGGTAGAATTCTCCCGGGCGAGAATCTTTTTTAGCTCTCCTGGCATTGATGGCCCCTATGATAAATCCAAGGAGATACGGCAGCCCGCCCTTTTCCGTGGCCGTCATTCACGGGGGCCCGGGGGCCGGTGGCGAGATGGCCCTGGTGGCAGAGGAGCTATGCTCTGATCGGGGCATCCTGGAGCCGCTGCAGACTGCTCATACACTGTGGGACCAGGTCGATGAGCTGAAAGGGCTTTTGCCGGAGAATGCAAGGCTTCCCGTCACTTTAATCGGCTTTTCCTGGGGGGCATGGCTCTCTTTTATCCTGGCGGCCCGCTATCCGGCAATGGTCAAGAAGCTGGTGCTGGTAGGAAGCGGTCCCTTTCAGGAGAAATACGCCCCGCGAATCATGCAGACGAGGCTCTCCCGCCTTGACGAACGTGAGAGAAGCGAGGTGAGAAGCATTCTGACCATGCTGGACCAGGATGCTCCCCATAATGATAACAGCGACTACGAAATGGACCGGATGCTGGCCCGCCTGGGCGAGATCCTCTCCAGAACTGACGCCTTCGATCCCGTCGAATGCGAATCATTGGCAGGAGGGGCAATTATGCCCTGCCGGGCGGACATCTATCAATCCGTCTGGAAGGAGGCCGAAATTTTGAGGCGAAAAGGAGATCTGCTGCAACTCGGCCGGAGAATCCTCTGCCCGGTTATTGCCATCCATGGGGACTGGGACCCGCATCCAGCAGAGGGCGTCAGCGAGCCTTTGCAAGCCACATTGAGGAGCTTTCAGTTCATCCTGCTCCATGATTGCGGGCACATGCCCTGGAGGGAAAGAAGGGCAAAGGCCAAATTTTACTCAATTTTAAAAGGTTTAATAGAATAATGTTTTGG
>JAFGNK010000097.1 GCA_016927055.1 Methanotrichaceae archaeon
CACCCGAATCTCGCCCCGGTCGAGCTGCAGCAGCTCGATCTGCTAGCGGTTCTTCTCGCCGCACAGGATAAGCCCAATGGGCGGCTCATCTCCCGGCCGTCGCTCGTATCTGTCCAGCCATCAGAAGATCTGTAGGGTGCCGATCTTTTTTTTTGTAGAGTCCTAAAAGCTTGGCATTTATATACTCATACACTTCGAGATGGTATGGGCAAAGGGAGAAGAAACAAAGTTTTAAAGCTGACTCCTGCTAAGGTCAAATACATAATTCGGGCAAAAACCAATAACATTAGCTCTAAAATCATTGCCGCAGAGATGAAGGTTAGTACCCGAACAGTAAATCGCGTCTGGGGACATTGGATGAAAAACAAAGAGCCTTGGGCGCCAAAGAAATTTGGCCGTCCTAAGACAAATCTCAATGAAGCGGATAAGCACATTATTCTCGAAATCCACAAATAGCAAAATTCTGGAGTAAGAAGCCTGGAAAAAATAATTGAGCACAAATATGACAGGCACATACCGCACAACGCCATCCATCAGGTCCCCCTTGAGAATGGCTTGGCTAACGAAAACAAGAAAAAGAAGAAACGCAGGAAGCCCTGGATAAGATACGAACGAAAGCACAGCCTCACGGCAGTTCATCTTGATTGGCACACAAGCCGGGCCAATGGCAAAGAGGTCTGTGTGGTTCTTGATGATAGCTCCCGATTCATTCTTTCGGGCGGAGAATTTCCCGCAGCAACTGCCGAAGCCAGCATCGGCCTGGTGAGAACCGTGCTTGAGGACTACGGCGAGATTCGTAGGATTAGAGAAGTAATCACTGATCATGGCACATAATTCTTTGCCCTTTGCCAACAAGACAGACAAGAATGGAGACGCTGAGAGTGCTTTCGGCAAATTCTTGGAGGAGAATAATATTAAGCATATCCTGGCCCGAATCAAGCATCCTCAGACCAATGGCAAAATCGAAAAATGGTACGATACCTACGAAAAAAGCAGAAAATTATTTTTAAAGCAATACCCCGATGCTTGCATCGGGGATAAAGGGCATGCGTATTCAGCTTATGTTTGGATCAGCTTAACCTGGTTCCACCTTCGTGCGGCGGCGCCTCGCATGCCCCGCCAGCTCTGCTGCGGGGTGCGCCGCCGCCGTTTCACTTTTTCCAAGATCTTATAAACTCCGGTTTTATCCATGTCCTATGAGGTTGGAGAAGATATGGATTTTTTGACGGTTCAGGATGTCAAGGTGATTCTTGAGTTGATACTTCCAAGAAAACATTATCGTGATAATGATATAGTTAAATTTGTCAACGAGAGATATAATTCGAGGCACAGGGCCAAGATGTATCATTATAAATAGTAAATGACTCATTAAGATGCAAAATATCATTCAATGATAGCTGTGCTTAAGGCTAGAAATAGTATTATTGAACTAAATATATGTTTACCAAAAATATTTTCAGGTTAATAAGTCTAAAATGCGGAGCATATGGTTCTGAATTGAGCAAATTCTTGATATCTAGGATCCCATAAATCCTTGAATAAAAGCTAACATGAGTAAGTCAAGGTAAAGCATTGCTTAATTTGAATTTGAAGAAAAAGTCAAATCATGCGGACCGATCTACCCTCTCAAGAGCCTCTCTTAGCTCCTCCATCTTCACCGGCTTGCTGATGTATTCATCCATTCCGGCGGCAAGGCATTGCTCTCGATCTCCTTGCAAGGAATAGGCAGTCATGGCGATTATCCTGGGCTGTCCCGCAGCAGGAAGCCTACTGCGAATGAACCTTGTAGCTTCCATCCCGTCCATTTCCGGCATCTGGATGTCCATGAGGATCACATCATAGGATTTTTGCTCTAATTTATTGAGCACTTCCTTGCCATTGGCGGCCACATCTGCCTTATATCCCAGATGCTTGAGCATGGCTAATGCTACCTTTTGGTTGATTGGATTGTCCTCTGCCAGAAGAATGCTAACCTTCAGGTATCCCTTGGGTGCCAAAGCAGCTTCCGTCTCTGGCTCCGCTGATTTTTCCTCATTCCCAAAAATGCGCAGCAATGCACCGCAAAGCTGCGCTTCTCTGACCGGCTTGGTTAAAATGGCATTGACTTTTGCCTGCATGGGGGAGGCCTTCCGGCCCAAAAATGCGACCTCAATCACGGGCAGCGATTGCAGATCCGGGTGGCTCAGTCTTTCCTCCAGAAGAGACCATTCTGGGATATCGGCATCAACTATAATTACATCGTACCTGTCCCGGTCCAGCAGCTTGACGGCCTCCAAGCCTGAGCCTGGTTTTACATAAGCCATGGCAAAAGAGCGAAGATGATTGGCAAGCATCTCACGGCTGGCCTCTTTTCCGACCGCAACCAGCGCCTTCTTGCCTCTCAAAATGGAATATCTCCCAACATCTTCGGCATCGATGACAGGTTTTGCCGGAATGGTGAAATGAAATTGGGACCCTGCGCCGGTTTTACTCCTGGCCCAGATTCGACCGCCCATCAGCTCTACCAGTTTGCTGCTGATGGCCAGACCCAGGCCGGTTCCGTCGTACTTGCGGGCTAGTGATGTATCCACCTGGCTGAAGGGGAGAAAGAGGCGCGACATGCGATCCTCAGGGATGCCTATGCCTGTATCGCTCACTATGAAATGATAATCCTGCCCACTGCCTTCGCTCATTGTAACGAAGATTGTGACCTCTCCCGATTCAGTGAACTTGATAGCGTTGCTGAGAAGGTTCACAAGAATCTGCCCCAGTCGCTGGGCATCGCCTACTATTTTCCTGGGCACATTGCTTGCCAGAACGTAAGCCAGCTCCAGGTGTTTCTCAGCGGCCCGGGCGGCAACCTGGTCAAGAGCGGTCTCCAGAGTATCCTGCAAATCGAATGGCAGATCCACAATATCCATCTTCCTGGCATCGATCTTGGAGAAGTCCAGTATCTCGTTGATGATGGCCAGCAGGGAAAGGCCGCTGCTGCGAATGGTCTCCACATAATCTCTCTTTGCATTGTCAAGATCGCTCTCTAAAAGCAGGTCTGTCATGCCTATGACGGCATTAAGAGGCGTTCTTATCTCATGGCTTACATTGGCGGTAAACTCCGCTTTTGCTTTGGCCGAGGCCTCAGCTGCATCCCTGGCCCGGACCAGCTCCTCTTCCATCTTCTTCTGCTCGGTGATGTCTATGCAGACGCCCAGAGCTGCATAAATCTCACCCGACTCATCGAGCAGGGGATATATGGAGAACATTGCCGGAAACTTCTCCTGGGAACCTCTCACTAACGTTATAAATCCAGATAGTGTGGTTTGCTCTTTCATGCGGCGATAAGCTTCATCTAATTTATTGCGGTCCTCGGGGACAAGCAGCAATGAAACCGGTTTTCCCAGGACCTCCTCGCGCCGGTAGCCGAAGATCTTCTCTGCTCCCGGGGAAAACTCAAGGATGAGAGGCTCGTGATTCCTGGCATCGGCAATGATAAATGATACATTCTTGGTAGCTTCAAATATGGCTTTTAAGTATAGCTCCCTCTCCTGCAGAGCCTTTTCAGCGCGCTTGCGTTCGGTCAGCTCTTTATTCAGATCGGCTGTTTTCTCTATTACCATCTGCTTCAAGAAGTCCTGTCTGCTGGCCGCCAGGTAAAAAAGGCTGATTAGAAGTCCAATAATTATCAGGCCTGCCATTTGAGCGATTCTCAGTGGCACCTGTACTGAGTTAATCCATCCGCCCCGGGGCGCTCCTGCCAGCTCCCAGTAGCTGTCGGGCAGCTCTACCCTATAGATCATCGGTTCGGATTGGAATACCATGCTTTCGCCAAAGAATACCTGCCCGCTGCTATCCCTTAATGCCATATCCAGGCCGCTTGAGGGAAGTCTCAATCCCGCCGCTTCCAGGACCGGCGGAATGTTGATGGTTATGGAGATAATTCCCCAGAATGTCTCATTCTCGTAAACGGCTTTTCTGGCCACCATGCCCAGGCCACCCCTCCTCATCTCATGAGGATTGGTGATAACCAGGCGATGTGTGTCAATGGCTCGTTGCACATCCTCTTGAAAGTCGGGAGAAAGGTCCAGAAAAAGGCTTCGTCCGATCATGGCTTCATTATTCTTGGCAGGATAGACATAGGTAAAGACACCATTTGGCGCTATAGCTAGATTGGCAATGCCATTGGTGCCGGAATAAATTTGAGCTGAGAAGCTTTCGAATTTCTCATTTAAAGCGGGATTTGTTGATCCGATCTCTGCCTGTACGAAGGCATGCAGGCCATCCAGCATTTCCAGGCGTTGAGAAATGGCTATTGCTAGAGAGTTACCATGTGGATCGAGCTGGCCGGCAACCCGCGCCCGCTCGTCAGTTATGAGCTGAGCCTGATACCAAAGGCTGGCCTGCCACCAGATCAGCAATAAAGCAATAGCGAGCAGAGCCGTCTGGAGCTGGGTTTTTCTCATTCGCCTCCCTTTTCATCGGCAGGTAGTCCTATTCCATCCCTATTTTAATCAATGCATAAAATCTCTTCTGTTAAAGCTGGAATAATTATGATTCTTTGTCTGACAAACTATTTCCGCTCAAGGGTCCTGGCAATGAAAGAATGTGGCCCGAGGAACAGACTCGCAGTCGGTTTATGGATGGAATGGATACAGGGGTCCTAAAAGATCCCGTAGTGGTGAGGAGATTTCAGCCGGACGATCTGGAGGCAGCATTAGAGATCGACCGGGAGGTCTTCGGCGGATACGATCCGACCATCTTCACGGCCTTTTATGAATACTATGCAGGCAGTACTCTTGTTGCTGAGGTGAGTGGAATTGTGGCTGGCTTCCTCCTGGGATTCAAGCATACGCCCTTCGAGGGCAGAGTTTTCTGGCTGGCTGTAAGGCCGGGCTTTCAGAGTCGCGGCATAGGCATGAGGCTTATGATGGAGGTTTTGCGGATCTTCCGGCAGATGGGTGCTCTCAGCGCTACCCTGGAGGTCAGGGTTAGCAATAAAAAGGCTCAGTCGCTTTATTCCATGTTGGGTTTTCGTATGATTGGCGTCTGTCCTGCTTACTATAGTGACGGTGAGGCGGCCATCGTTATGAGGCTGCGCATGTAAGCTGAGCAAATAGATGAGTATATAAGCTGCAGCCGGGAAGCTGCGGGCTGGATCTTGATCAGTGGTTCTGCTACTCCACACCGCGAGCGGTCAGGCGGAAATCTGCGGCCCCCCCCTCCGGCAAAGAGCGGTGCTTCATGAGCCGGGCGCGGCGCAAACCTTCTCCCTTCTTCTCCAAAAAGACAATAGCCTTGCATATGTGCTCCAGACCTGTGCCGCCCATTGGTCGCAGCATGTTGTTCTCAATGTCGGTGTAGACCTGATTGGTTATCACTACGGCAATTCTGTGTCTCCGGGCAATTTCCTGCAGTTCGGAGAGCTGGGCCGTCAAAGTCCGGCGAATAGAGCGGTTATCCTCCGCTTCCAGGAGTATGCGGTAAAGGGATGTTGCCGAATCGAGAATTACCAGACCTAAATCCCGGCCGGCGATCTTAGAGGCCTCGCGAATGGCTATTGCCTGCTGCTCCAGGCTCATGGGCTCAAAGATCATGATCTTCGCGGCCATCTCTTCTGCGCCCGGGCCGGCGATCTGTTTGAACCTCTCCGCGGAAAAGCCCTCCGTATCTATGAATATGACGCGCAGGCCGCGAGATACTGCCTGCACCGCCAGTTGCATGGCAATGTTGCTTTTTCCCGTGCCTGACTCCCCGTAAAGCTGGGTTATTATGCCCGATTCAAATCCCCCGCCCAGGAGAAGATCCAGGCTCAGGCAGCCGGAAGGCAAGCGTTCAAGCATGAGATATCAGATCCGCCGTCCCATTGTTGTTAAAATCACCTTGCAGTAAATATCATCGTTTGTGAGTAAAGCTATCGATCCTATCCATGAGCCGGTCCATGGCTTCCCGCTCCCTGGGACCGCCACAGCGATTGATGATCCTTTGCATCTTCATCAGCTCCATGAAATAGGAATCGGTGCGAAGAGCCAGATATCTGGTGGCCGCCACTGCCGCTTCGATTACAAGATTTGCCCCCCTGTTGCAGGCGCGAAAGTCTTTTCTCAAAACCTCGCCTTTGACAAGCTCCACCTTGGCGATGATAATATCTGTGGCAAAGGTCTCGCATTTAAAGAGCCCCCAGGCCTCAGCGTCCTTTAGCACGGGCAGATCTTCCCGGCGCGTGAAATATTCTGGGGGAAGGTCCTCTAGAGCCGTTTCTGCGAAGAGCCAGGCGTCATGGGTGATGTTAGCCACAAACCACCCTTTTGTCAGGACGTTCTCATAGGTATGCGTTCCCAGGAAGAGCCGCACATAGAGGCTGTCCTCATCTCGGATGATGCCCAGAGGCGCGGCATTGATCCTGCCAGCCCTCTCTGTAGTTGCGATTACCTCGTTTATGCCGTCTTGTATCCCCAGCTCGTCTAAAGCCTCGTTTCCATAAAGCATTATTAAAACCTCAAACCCCTCAGAAGGGAGATAAATAAAGATGCTGCAATCAGGTCTGCTGTGGACCCGGGATTGATGTCCTGCGCTAGAAGATCACGGTCCAGCTCATGAGCCTTGCCCAAGGTGGCATCGAGGAGCGCTTCACCAGCCTGCTCTGAGACCTGATGGGCCTTTTCCACCCCAAATTTGGCGCAAATCAGGCTGTCGGGCACCTGTGCCAGCGCCTCCAGGAAGGTTCTGACCACGCCGTCGTTCAGCCCCCATCGGTCGATTTTCTCGGCAATTCTTGTTGCGAGCAGAAATGAGCGCTCATAATTAGTGGACCATTCGCGAGCCACAATATCATGCTTGGAAGAGAGCCTCATCAGCTCAAGCAGTGTCTTGCCGCTGTCGTGAAGAGTTTTTTGCCAGTTTTTGTCATTCAAACTGAAACTGTCCACCTCGGCAACTCTGGCTTTGGCTTGGTCGAAGGCGCAATAAAAATCGATGGCGTCAATTACGGTGGTCTTCTCCAGGATATCGGCCAGCTCTGCCTGCAACTCTCCAGGCCTACCCGCAGCGATAGCTATGGGAATCATGAGGACCAGAGAGCCGAAGTGAGTGTTGCTGCTCAAATTCCAGGTCTGCCAGGCCAGAACTCCTTCCCGAATAAGCGAGCCCGTGCTTCCTTTGCCCTGGGCGGCTCTGCAAAAGACAGGATAAGCAGAGACTGCGCTGGCCAGAAAATGATGAAAGCCGATATCGGGAAAGTCGTGGCAGCGATCCACATTGCCGGGCTTGGGACTGGAGGATAGCTCAAAGAGCATAGCCAGCACTGCGCACTGGGCCACGCGGTCAGGACTCATGACTTATCAGCTGGATTTGGAAAGAAGCTCTTCTGCTAGCTTCTTTTTCAGCTCCATATATTCCTTTGCCGAAAGTCCTATTTTGGCCAATGTAGCATCTCGCAGATAGCATTGTTTGCTTATTTTGCAGCACCACACAAGACTTCCAAAGCAAGTTCCATCGCCCTTCTCCAGGGGGGTTCCCCTGGCAAAGGATAGCTTCTTTTGCACAAACTCCTCTGGCGTCATGCCTGCCTTTTTAAGTGCGCCGAGGACGGGGCAGTTCTTGACTGGAGGGCAGCAGAAGGCCAGGCCGCGCAGGTCGCCGCCTGCGCAGATGTGCTTGGGTGCATTGCACCAGCCACTCAAAGAGTCGTACTCCTGCATGGCCCCGGAGAGCCACTCTGCAAACTCTGGGTCTGCTCCGCGCAAAGATACAACGTCCGCACCCATGGCCAGCAAATTCTTAGCATCTTCAAACTCGCCAATGTCTGCCAGGGCCATTATGACTGGACCTCTGCTGTCTTTTGCCTTCTTGACAAATTTTGGGCCTACTCCGTTCAGGCCGCGCAGGTCGAGGTGAATTATGTCCAGCTCGCTCTCGTTGAGCTTTTCCAAAAGGGCATTGGATAATTCTTCTGGTCGTATCCTCACGGAGAGGGTGACTCCGCAGCGCTTTAGGCGGGAAATAAGCTCCAGAAGGCGGATCGGGTCGCGAATCTTGGAAAGCCTCAGATCGAGCAGGCAGAGATTTCGGCTCGCGAGCCGGGCCGCCTCCATGAGGGGCTCATCACTGGAACAGGTTACGGACAGTCCAAAGGCTCCTGCTACATTTTTGGCCTCCTGGCTGATTCTTTCTAAGCTGGCCTGCATCTCCTCAAGAGGGACCTCATCCAGATCGAAGCCATCCAGCAAGAGCAAGCCGACTGCATTGTTAAAATCCGGCTGGTTATGTGAAGAAATAACAGCAATGGGATTATCAATATGCAGATATCCTACTTCAAGCATCGGGGCGCAATTTGCTCCTAAATGATATCAGTCTTTCGCTACTAATATTTGGATTACATCTTTTTATTAATCATGTTAACAATTGTAGCCGTTGCTCATGCCTCTGCCATCTTTATATCTAATAAAATCATAAGGCTTTGCGGTGATATTTAATGGTGACCTTCAAAGTAGATGCAGACGCTAGGGCAACAGTTCAGGGATCTGAGGACCTGGAGAAGCACCCAATAGTGGCCAAGGTTAAGGGAACTGGAAAGGATGGGGCTTTGGGCGTCCAGGTCGCCGGGGTGGATAGCAGTCCTATATCTGCAAGAATATCCGGCGACTCCAAGAGTCCCATCGTCGTAGGTCCCATAGAGGTTGCGCCTGTTACCATAATACCTGATTTAGAATCGGTAGCAAAGACCATTGATTTCGGCGCTCTTATCGGCGCTTTCACAAAATTGTCCCAGGGGGTCAAGGTGGAGGTCGCCAATTCCGGTGCACCCCTGTCCATAGCTCTTGGGAAAATCCCCGTGGATTTGACTATCTCCGTTTCATCTCCATCGCAGGAGACCGTCTTCAAGGTGGAGATCAAAGGGACTGTAGGTGAGTAAAAATTATTTTTGTTTGTCATCACGGGAACTGCCGTCATGAGGTGGTCGTGAGGTGGTCTTTATTCTCCCGGCGTGGCTGATGACGCTGATCGCGGCCACTCTTCCCGTCTCCGAGGTCCGTGGCGCCATACCGCTGGCCATAGGTGTCTACGGATTTCCGCCCTGGCAGGCCTATCTATTATCAATCTTCGGCAACCTCTTGCCCGTGATCCCTTTGCTCCTCTTTCTGGGGCCGGTCTCAGATTACCTGAGGCGTTTTAGCTGGGGTGAATGGTTCTTTTCCTGGCTGTTTGCCCGCACCCGCAAAAAGTACATTGCGGAGCATGAGAACTTTGGGCTGACAGCTCTGGCCCTCTTCGTGGCCATACCATTGCCCGTGACCGGAGCCTGGACTGGCTGTGCCATTGCCTTTATGCTGGGGTTTCGCTTCTGGCCGGCGTTCGCAGCCATTGCGGCAGGAGTTCTCCTAGCCGGGGTCATAGTCACAGCCACGGTGGTCGGCGTGCAGTGGCTGGTATTCTGATGTGGGCTCTGGGCATCGGGCATCCGGACTGTGAGGCCCGGCTCAAGGGACGTTTTGAAAGGGCGCTCTCCAGTCCTTGGATAGTGCTATTTTTGGGGGGAGGAACCGGGCGAAGTTCCCGCGCGATGGTTTGATTGGCAAAGCCCTCTTTCTCTCTTCTCCACACATCACAAATAAGTTAAAATAGTAATACCGCCTATTATATTTATGAGGTGAGACCATAGGCGACACAACTATCTATGTCTGTATCGCTCCTGTAGCCATTCATCATCTCCAAGAAGATCCGCCTGTTTTCTTCTCACGGCTGTTCTTTGGTTTCTAGCGGGCTTAACGGCTGTGACATGCTCTGTGGCGACCTAGATGAAACACTCTTTTTTTTACTATTAATATATTCGGAAGACTCATCTCTCATGGGGCATAGCTTATCCGGTATGTACTACCAAAAAATATAAATATTGTTGTTTCGTATTGTAGCTAGAATTATATGAAGATAAGATGTATGGGGTGAGACTATAAAAAAAATAGATGTCCTACTAGTATTGGCTATAGCTATTCTGTCTGTTCCTATAATGGCGCAGGATTATGGCCTGGCTGGCAACGGGGATGTAGATATTATTGGGACCGGAATTTTTGAGACAGATGGGTCCGCCTTCAAGTTCCCGGCAGCTCAGGACACTAATATCGACAGTTTAGTCGTCGGAAATGATAGGGCTTTGGCCTTTGGCAATATTTGGCAAAAGACACCCGTCGCTACTGCTACCAACAACTTGGAGATCGAGAAGAACCAGGATTTGGGAAATTGCAGTCCCTGCGAAATCCCGTGCGGTGATACTTGCATCAAAGTTAATGTGGATCAGATCAAGTCAGGCAATAGGGAGGCTATGGCATTTGGATCAGCTTCTGCTGCTAATTACATCAAGATTGTAACCAATCAGCAGTAGCTAACATATCTTCCGATCTGAGGTGGTTTGAAATGAAGATGACAAGCCAAAACTCGCTGGCATGGTGATAATGAAGTCTCTCTTAATTTCCTGATCTCTAGAGCGGTTATGTGGGAAGAAGATAAGCTATTGCACATGTTCTCAATTACATTTTTTATCTGCTAAAATTTTATCAGGATAATTATTTGATTATTTGCTTGACGTGCGCCATGACTGAAGACGGGCTTTGCCTAATTGCCATTCTGCTGAGCTTTCATTATCTGTCTGGTTTTCGCGGCTACAGGAAGCTTCAGCTTATTTTTTTTTGGGCACTTTTGTCTTCGGCAAAGTCCTGCAAGGAAATGAGATGTGAGTCCAAAGACTTTTTGAAGAAATATAAGTTAAAGCATTTCTCTCCCATTTTCATCCAAGTTCCTAATGAATTGAGAATCGATTATAAGTATGATTCTACCTGATCTCGAATCCGTCGTGTTTTTAATATTTAGTTGACCTAAGCACTATTGCTGAAATTGGGCATTATTGCCAGGGGGACGAGATCATGAAAAGAAGCAGGCCGGAAATCATTTCGGAGATTTTAGGTATATGCAGAAATGGTGCTAATAAGACAAGAATAGTATATCAAGCGAATCTCAACTTTAAGACAATCAATCCGTATTTGCAGCTTCTTGTTAAAAATAATCTAATTGAATCCGATCAGGGGAAGTATAAAACAACGGAAAAGGGCGCAGTTCTGCTGGAAAATATCAATCAGGTCAATGACCAATTATATGATAATTATGAGTCGGAGCCAATGCAAGGTTGAGGGATGTCAATGGATTTATACATCATAATTTCCTTGATAGCAGTTTTCGGTCTGCTAATCTGGTGGTTATTTCTTGCTGTTTCCGGGCTTAGTGAGGACAAAGAAAATCGGGTCACAATATCGCGGGCGATTCACTATGACGACTGTGAGGTTATTGAGAATAGCATCCGATTAGCATCCGATTAGGATTGATCGCGGACCAGCCTATCACACGCCTCCTGGCTTTATCTTCAATGCTATCGTTTTCTTTACTGGACCGCTGATACCTTTTCCTTCGGTTGGATAAAAATTTTGAGAACTGTGATCTCCTCCCACAATTTATGTATGGGGGTGAATTTTAGTGAGAGGAGAGGCCAGCCCAATATCGCCACTTGCTGCGACAAAGAATAATTACATTCAAAAGATATAAACTTTTTGTAAAGTGTTAATACCACATCGTGCTTATATAAAATCCAGAATAAGATTTGACTAATTAATTATTGATGTTTTGTCTATATAATTCAGACACAATGTGGAATGTTTGCCTCGTAAGGCTTCTTTATGGCTATCCGTTGCCCATGACAGGGGCGTGTAGCTGTATCATTGCCATTCTGCATTCTGCTATTCCTGCTAAGTTTTTCTTTTTAATGGCATCAGCCGGAGGGCTTTCCTTCGTGGCAGTTCATGTGCTGATTCAATTTATGGTGCTTTGGCGCGATCACTGGGTCGCAGGCTCATGACGACTATGGTCACTTCTGTACAATCTTTTCCCTCCAATCGTCTATATAATCCTTAGAGAGTATGCTATTTGTCATGAGATGTATAATCGTGATTCTAATTGGCTGCATAATGATGATCTCCATGAACGCTGTGATGGCTCAGGGCGAAAATATTGCGGGCCTGATGAAACTGATCTCTTCCAATGAAATCTCAAGCATGAATTGCGAAGACCTGGCAATCCTCTTCACATCCAATAACTACAATGCAATCCCCCGGGATGGTTATGTGGAGCTGAATCTGGGAGGCACGGTCTTCATGTTCACTCCCAACGGCAATAAGCCCGGTTTATGCGAAATCGAGATGGTGATAAAACAGTGTCCAAATACTATGATGTACGAGGTTGACAGGACTATCTCTTAAGCCATAGGACCTCGAAAACCTTCAAGTTGAATTACCAGATTAAAGGCAGCAAACGGTAGCGCCTTTTTTGGCAGTATTCGTTGTAGCCGGGCAAGTCCCTCAAGAGCACTTTTTCTTCGCTATAAATGCGCCACACCAGAATCGGAATATATAATGCGAAGACAGGTACTGCCCACCAAGATCCCAGTGCTATTGGCGTGAGCAGGTACATGACCAGAAAACCCAGATACATAGGGTGACGGATAATGGAATATGGACCTGAAGTGATGACTTTTTGGCCCTTCACCACCTCTATCGTGCGAGATGCATAGCTGTTCTCCTTAAAGACCCAGAAAATGAGGCCGTAGCCAAGGAACACGGCAGCATCGGCTGCAAGCACCAAAGAGGGCGGGACCTGATTCAAACCATGCATCCTCAGATCAATAGCGATGGCTAAAAAATCCGCGACAAATACCGCGCTGCCCAGGAGGATGATCGTTCGTTGTTCCGGTTCTTTTTCATGAGACTTCATCCGCCGTTCCAACAGTTGCGGATCGGCTCTTAGAAGATAACCAACTGCCGCGAGCATGGGCAAAATAAGTACTGCCCAGTAGAGCCATCCCTGCCAGTAGTGAAGAGTGCCGGCCAGGGCAAAAAGAATCACGGGGACGACAAAGGCCGATAATCCGAATCTGATGATCACCTGCTTTTTTAGCGCATTTAATCTCTGCGGCTCAATAATGCCTCACCCCTGTTTGCGTTGGCTTACGGAAACTAAACCACAGAGGCTCAGAGGCACAGAGGTACAGAGGTACAGAGCGATTAATGGATTTTGATGGAATCGAATCACAACCTTGCCCACACTTCATGGCGAAGAGCCTTTGCTCATTACTATTCAAGTTACTGCTAATCAAATTAATGAAATTAATGCTCGATATATCATATTATGATGGTATGAATTAGCATTCATCTTCCAAAATACGCCGCGACCTTTTTCAGGTGCTTCCGGATGGAAATGTCCTGGGGACACTTCTCTTCGCATTCCCCGCAATCCTGACATTGAGATGCAAATCCAGGGCATCCTGTCAGAAAATCTCCCATGATAATATTTTAATTGGTGCCGGCAACGTCTGGGGCATCGAACATGCAGCCCTGGTTATACATTTCAAAACACTCTAGAATGCTGACCTTGGATGGCACGGCATGCAATATCTGCAACCGGTGTAGGGGACTTTGATGCGCTTGCGAGCCTGGAAGGCCGTTTTTTGCGTAAGCCACGTTCTGTTCAACCTGCTGCATGGAAGATATTCCGGAAAGGACGATCGTTACCTTGGGATGGTTCCAGACCCATCTTAGTGCCCATTCGGAAAGGCTCCTCTGAACGGGAGACTTTCCCCAGATCTGGTTGTTAGAATTAGACAACCAAAAAGCAATGGCCCCTCAGCAAAGACAGGAAACAGTATTAACCGCAAGGTCTCTTTCCATCTTTGCTATCTGCACCTTATGCAATTGAAGACATCATGCGCGCTGATGAACACCGGCTCTGGGGGATAAATAGCATAACTTCCGCCACAGCAGCTCTGCCAGCCGTCAGGAAATCGCTCATTAGAGTAGCTATTGTTAATAGTAAAATTTTTGGATATATGATATGTGCCAATGTATTCCTCTTCGATCTCTATGGCCGGATTTTTCCAGGCACGGGTCATAGGATCTGTTTCGCCATTTTCGCCTGCTGAGTCATCGCTGCCCGAAAGGACACCGATATGGACCCTGCCGCTCGTGATGGTTTCATCGATCTGCATATGAGTTGTGGCGGTGTTGGTGTCCAGGTAATCACCCTGGCTGCTGCTAGAAGAGACCGCATATTCCGTATTCCCAGAGACTTCCTGCGCAGAGCCGATCTCATGACTCATGGATGTAGCTGAATTTACATTGGCAAGCTGTGTTTTGCTGCCGATTCCAAGGCCAATGGCGATCGGGTGAGATGAATAGTAGCCGCTTCCCACGGAAAGGTCTACGGGGGCACTGACGATTTTGTTTTGGCCAACAAAAGAGATAGACGAGTTGTTATAAGATGGATTTTCAGCGAGATAACCCTTGCTTTTTAGATCCTCAGAAACTGGATCCTGAGAGGCTATCGCAGCAGCACCTATCGCAGCAAGTGCAAGCATGACTGATAATAATAACATCGTTCTATTCAGCATAGTTCTTGGCACCGTTTTCAGATCGTTTCTCTCCCGGAAGGCTTGCCAGGTTATATTATAGCTTACCGTGTCTGTAGCTATGCATATATTTGAATCGGTCGGAAAAAGCAATAACTAACAAATTCAACGAAACCACAGAGGCATAGAGAACGAAAAAAGAGCTCATTTTCCAAAGTCCATTTTTCATCCTCTTTAGTGGCCCAAAGTCAAGAGCGTTTCTCTGGGGTTTAGATTCCGTAGCAGATGTTTTTTTTATCACATTCCATTGATTCCCATTCCCGTCAATCGTTTCATCGATTGAGCCCCCAGATGGTGTAATTGAGAAAAGCGGCAAAACTCACCCAGATGATGTAAGGAAACAGGAGCAGGGCCGCATCTTTGCTGATGGACCAAAACCGGATGATGCTTTGCAGTATGAGAAGCCAGAGGACAACAATTACTACGATTCCTGCCAGAGGCGACTGCAAAACAAAGAAAGCATAGGACCAGAGCACATTGACCAAAAGTTGAAATGCAAATACCCCTAAAGCGATTTTGCTGTTGGCGCTGCTTATGCCCTTTTGCCAGATCAAAAATAAAGACAGGCCCATGAGGACAAAGAGAGCAATCCATACAACAGAGATGACCGATCCTGGCGGCGTAAACCAGGGCTTGACAAGGGTCGTATACCAGGTGTTAACTGAACTGGCGGTAAATACAGAGCCGATGACTCCGGCGCTCTGGCATATAGCTATGCATAAGATGAGCCTGGCAAGCTCCCTGAAAGTTATCGAATTCATCAGCCATCCCTACCTTTTTTTGCGCTATGTTTTTCAGTAAGCATGCCTTTCTTTGGCGTCTATTGAATTTATTTTTTCTGTTTCACTGCTTTGCCGTAGCTACAGTAAGGCGGGTCACATTAGATTTGGTAAAGAAACCGTCAAAATCAAGTATCTCGCTTTGGAATTCTGTTTTGCAGATCCGTTCGAACAGATGGACTTCCAAGACCTGGAACCGGAATCACCGGTTAGGAATAATTACCTGTCATTATTATGCCGTCACTGTGTTTCATTCTTCTTTGCACCACATTGGGGAATAATTTTTCCCCCAAACACCTAATAGTAATTTCTTATCGCGTTGCAGGATTTAATTTGAGAAATTTATCTGAAACGCATTAATAGCTATACAGGCCACTAAATATAATATAAGTAGTAGAAATTAATGAGTGTAATGATAACTAAGAATGAAAAACGGGTCTTTCAGCACGTAGAATTGTAGATATATTCCTAATAAATTAGATGTGTTTATTTTTATGACTTTATTTGAAAAAATTGTATTATCATGGATCACTAGCACGGATAAGAACAAAAGGTTCGTTAAACCTTTAATGCTTAACTGACCTTATTAATATTGCTGAAATTAAAAATATCTGTTGACCAGGAAGATATTATTATCAGGGAGAAAGAGATGATGAAAAGAAGCAAGCACGTAATCATTTCAAGAATATTGGATATCTGCCAGAACGGTGCCAACAAGACAAGAATTGTGTATCAGGCAAACCTCAACTTCAGAACAGTAGATCCTTACATAGATCTGCTTATAAAAAACAATCTGATAGAGATCAAACAGGGGAAGACCATAGTATACGAAACAACTGATAGAGGCGTAAATCTCCTGGAAGATTTCAAGCATATCAATAGCCAGCTCTCAGAATTATGAAACTGCAATATCTTTCCGACATATTATGCTCGGTTTCATTTCACCCCCCTCCTATTTTTTTAGCACTTAGGGCTTATCTTTTGCGACCTCATCAAGTTCCATCACTCTCCCTAAGTCTCAGCAGTCTCTTCAACCTCTTCATCTTCTGCCCGCCAAAAGGGGCTGACTATGCAAATGAATTTTAGATCCAAGCCGCCCGTATTTCGAATATGCTGCCAGGAGCCGGGTGGAATTAGGATGGCCTGACCGGCTCGAACCTCTGCCTTCTCGCAGTCGATGTGCATCTCCCCCTGGCCCTCCAGGATGAAGTACACCTCAGAGGAGGTCTTCAGGCGATGGGAACGGGATGTAGCTTCAGGCGGCAATACGGCGTGGGCGATGCTGTAATAATGGTCCAATCCCTCCCGATCAGGATGAAGAAGCTCGCAGAGATAAGTATCATCGGCCGCCTGAAAGCATCTGCAATTTGCCAAATCCTTTATGATCATTTTATATACTCCCTTCTTTGCCATTTGCGCGAAGAACGATTAACCGTTCACAAAGGCACATTATGCTCTCACAATCATAGCATTATATAATTTATTCGGCTGTACTACAAGGAGATTCTCATCTGAGTCTCAACAGCTTGCATCGGATGTTCCTGGAAATGGCTAACTTGCCCTGACCCAAGACTTACACAGACCCAAGGTCTCAAGAGAAATCTTTAGAATCCACAGAGTAGATGACCAAATTTTTCCCATTAGAAATAATTGATGAGATGATCCAATCCACCAGATCAGGCATCCTGGAAATCATATGCATCAGATGAGAAGAGAGAGGATATTCATCTCCTTGACATGAACGATTCTTCCAGTTGTGCAACTCTAAAACCGCTTTAATGCCATCTTCGAAGACCGAATAGAGGTTTCCATCCTCGTTTAAGGAAAGGCCGTCGATAACGTGAGACTGAATATTCTCACCCTGTGAGTCACAGGTTCGAATGCACAGAGAGGCCCGAC
This sequence comes from Methanotrichaceae archaeon, assembly GCA_016927055.1. Taxonomy (GTDB): domain Archaea; phylum Halobacteriota; class Methanosarcinia; order Methanotrichales; family Methanotrichaceae; genus Methanothrix. The sequence goes on from JAFGNK010000097.1 coordinate 17,149, forward strand.
TGTCTACCAGCAGGATAAAGAAATACCTTTCCGGGTGCTCGAGAAGATCGCAGCGCAGATTTCTGCTGCTTACCTCAATTCCAATCCGTATCATATCACCCGACTCCACACAGACTTCGCAACTATAACGTTCAATGGTTAACATTTATGATTTATACATTTTTTGGTCAGACACTAAAAGCAAATATAATATTTTTTAACAATTTTAGAAAAATACGATGCAAAACCAGATCATGCTGAAATAAAAAACTGAGAGAGCAGAGATACCAGAGAAAGCAGGGAAGGCACCGAGAGCAGATAGGAGAGCATTTATCTCAGTTGGAAAGAAAAATAGGCTAAATGCGCCTGATAGAGATATTTTACTCGTTGCAGGGCGAAGGCCCGGCCATGGGAAGGCCGGCCACCTTCGTCAGGCTGGCCGGCTGCAACCTCAGTTGCCAGGGATGCGACACAGACGATAAGCCATGCATGGAATTATCCCTTCCCGATGTGCTGGAGAGCATTCAAGGCAGAAGAGTGGTCATAACGGGAGGAGAGCCGACCATGCAGATGGACCAGCTTACGGAATTGATATCTCTGCTGCGCGGCCAGGGAAAGGAGATCCATATCGAGACCAATGGCACCAATCCCATTCCTGAAACGATTCTGGAAAAAATTCATTGTGCGGTAGTCAGCCCCAAACGAGGATCACATTTTCATCTTGCCTTTTGGGCCGGCAAAGAAAACGTCCATCTCAAATTTGTATTGGGAAAAGCTCCCTGGTGCTGGACCTCCGGGCTCTTAGAGGAGCTTGTCCCCGCTCTGGCAAAGGACAGGGTCTGGATAATGGCCTACGGCGCTGAACAGAATATGCAGGGAGCCAGGGAGGCCTGGGATCTGGCTATGCTTCTGGGCGTCAACTACTCCGACCGGCTGCATATCAGGCTGAAGAAAAGATAACATAAATAGAGCAAGAGAAAAAAGAAATTGGCTGGCACACTTTGAGGGGATGGACCCGCCCGCCGGGAGTAGTCAAAAGAGCTAGGCCGGGCGGTCTAAGTAATAGTATTACCCGCAGTTATGAGTAGATTTGCCGCGCGGGGCGAAAGTAATCAAAAGGGCCGGACAAGGATGGACTTTAGGATTCCCTAGTCAGTGTCTGGCTGCAGGATTGGGAAAAAAGAAGGATAATATCATGAGGATGATAGAGATCGAGGTCGTTGGAAAGGGAAAGGCCCTGGCAAAGCTGGACGAGAGAAATCCCAAGATAAGAGAGGCATTCTTTCAGGCACTGCCCATGGAGGGCATAGCAACCCTATGGGGCGAGGAGGTCTACTTCGGTGTGCCTATCCGGATGGAGAACGAAAATCCTTCGCCCTCTACAGTCGCGGGTGATATCTGCTACTGGTTGCCGGGCCCTGCCTTTTGCATCTTTTTTGGTAAGACCCAGCCCTATTCGGCTGTAAACAGTATCGGGAAGGTCACACAGGGAATGGAGATATTCAAGAGCGTGGCCTCAGGGGACCGGATAGTACTGAGCAGAAGGTGAGCACACAGTTTAAAATTGGATATTATTAATAACCACAAAGCTCACAAAGTACGCACAAAGAGGATGCAAAAGGGGGAGCAGCTCGATTTCGCCAAGGTAATAGCTCCCGCGGCGAGGACGATCGATCCTATAACCTTTAAATATTGGAAGCTGAAATGGCTAAAGGCACATCACAATATCAAGGACATAGAGCGGCTGTGGTCCAGCGGTTATGACATAGGCTTCCCAAGCCTGTAACCCGGGTTCGAATCCCGGCAGCCGCACGTTTTCTTATCAGAAGATGCTGAGTTCATTGATTTTTGCGGCCTATTCGATAAATAAAAAATCCCATCTATTCAAAAATAGAATCAAACTCTGATCTCGAAATTCGAAAAAGAGAACTACTTTGAGCGCAACATATCTCACCCATGAGCGGCGATGACGAGGATTTATCAGCATTTCTGCAAAGCTTCGGGTTTGCAGAGGAAGAACTTAATGGTGCTTTGGACGATCTCAATTCCTTCAGAACGATTCCAGGCACCACCATTGAACGGTACATGAACCGTGTCATCAACACCATCGAAGAAGAAGATCGAGACGCCTTCCTGAAGGGCATAATGATGGGCGTAACTATCCGAAAGGCCGTGGACGCCCTAACAGAACCTGGTTTAACCGAGGAAGAGATGCGAATCGCCCGGGAAATCGAGAAGCTGAGATCAAGTGAATAGATTCAATCTACACAGATGCTCAGATATGCCATCGATCACGGCGTGAATTATGTTGATACTGCCGATCCTTATCACGGTGGAGAGAGCGAGCCCTTCCTTGGCAGAGCTTTGCAGGGAGGATATCGCGAGAAGGTGAACCTGGCAACCAAACTTCCCAGCTGGCTCATCAATTCGCGTGCCGACATGGATCGCTTTCTGGATGAGCAGCTTAAAAGGCTGCAGACCGATCATATCATGATGAAGCCTCTAAGAGGCGGTATGCTCACCAAGGAAATTCTTGATTTGTGCAATAACTCAAGTGTGGATACAGGGCTTATTATTAAATACCGCAGGTGCTCAGAATGCTACCATCAACATGGTAGCAAACTAAGCTTTGTTAGTATTTTTACTACTATTTTGCATCAAGATCGAGACACTACCATGTCAACAAAGAGGCCTTGCACGCTTCTGGAGAGGATCCAGATTGAAGGGAATATGCTACTCGAGCGTGGTTGCTGCTGGCGCCCCTGGTCCCGGCTGTCGCTCGTGGCCGATGCCCGTGGGCCGGGCCGTCCGGGATTGCTGCAATGTCGTCAGGGCGGGCTGGCTTGCCTGGCAAGCGCTCGTGCTCGGGGGGGGGGCAGGAGGCCGGTCGGGCCTGGTGTGCTTGCCTCCGGAGAGGGGAGTTTTCCTGGCGCTGGATTTTGGGAAACGATCGCAGTTTCCTATCATTATTAGCTGAAAATTATAACCTAGCGGCTACGGATCGAACCACAGAGGCGCAGAGACACAGAGATTCTTTGGGGAGCAATTCCATGCTGTCTCCAGCTTAGCGATCCTTGCGGGCTACCGGAAGCAGCGCCGGGCAGCCGCAGGGCCGTGGTTGCTACGATGTCGTCTGGACGTGCATGGATTGTCTAGCAAGCGCTCATGCTAGAGGCCAGGAGACTAGACGGACCGAGATCACAGGTTCACGCGAAGGCGCGAAGCCGCGAAGTTCTGATGAGAAAAAGACAATCTTTCACCTCGGGCTGCGCTCTTGGCCGCAGCACGTGGGCCGGGCCGTCCGGGCTTGGCTGCGCTGTCATCCAGGCGTGCCCGCTTGCATGCACGAGCAGGAACCCACGCGCACACGAAGCCTGCCACCAAAAGCCGCTCGACGGTTCGCAGCGTGCCAAACTGCATTCACGCTCTTTTATCAAGCAGTTACTGGGCAAAAAGATTGATGAGAAAATTCATTCCTTTGAATCAAGCCAATCTTGACGTGAAAGAGAAGCTTGCTTTAGGATTCTTGCTATCAGGCTGATACTTATGTCTTCACCACGATGCGAATTAGGGATAATGATCGATATGTCTCCCTTCGCCATGACCTCGTGTTTCGAGCCAGGGTAGGGGCCATCGAATCCCAATTTTCTTAATCGTTTTATGAGGTCTCGCCGTGAGACAGGGGTGAGCTTATTCAACAACGCTCACCGGCTCCAATGAAATTGCAATTGAAGCTCCACCGATCGACGGAATCGAACGTCCAGTTCTAAGACGGAAGGCGATCCAATCTTCAAGAGCGCTAATGAGATCATCCCTACATGCTTCCAGAGTCTTTCCCGAGGCCCAAACACCCTGAAGGTCAGGTATCTCGCCATAAAAGGGCTCTGGATCGTCGATGATCTCATAGACTGCTTTGTCCATTGCTGCTTTAATGTATTCCGCAAACATTATAAGAATTATTGTCATTGATGGGATATATCTTTTTAGCTCGCATTCATCCCTTGAAGGCACAGCACCGCATGACTTCGGCCTCGATCGTATTATCGGAGGGAAGGAAGGCCGGTTGGGCCGGTGGTCCAGGTGGAGCTGGACTCCGGCTAAGGCGGATTATTCGTGGGCTGGATTTTGGGAAACGATCGCAGTTTCCTATTATTATCAGCCAAAAATTATAATCTAGCGGGTACGGACCGAACCACAGAGGCGCAGAGATTCTTTGGGGTGCAATTCCCAGCGCTCTCCAGCGTTGCGATCCTTGCAGGCTATCGACAGCAGCACCGGGCAGCCGCAGGGCCGTGATTGCTGCCTGCGTCCCTGGTCTCGGCTGCGCTCTTGGCTGCAGCACGTGGGCCGGGCCGTCCGGGCTTGCGGTGCTATCGTCAGGGCGAGCGGGCTTGCCAGGTATGCACTCGTGCAAGGGGGCAGGAGGCCGGTCGTGCCTGAGGTCAGGAAGAGCTGGGTCAGGATAGGATAGATTTGCGGGCGCGGGGCAGTCATCGGGCAAGGCCACAGGGAAGACACTTGATGCAGCACCTTATTCCAAGATACTACGGAATTCCTCTTCTGTAATGCTTAATTGCTTTGGAATTTCATAGAAAAGCCAGCTTCCGATCTCGCTATTGCCATGTATTGGAATGGTAGTTGCTCGGCCATCGGGATGTTTCCATCTTGCGTGGCTGCCTTTTCGCCTCACCATCTGAAATCCGAGCTTCCTGGCAGCTTTCTGCAGATCTCTAGCTTTGGCAGGCATGAGTGGCCTTTACATCAACATCTGCTGGAAGCATGCGTCCATCTTCTCTGTACTCTTCTTGGATCATTTCGAAGACATTTATCAGCTCGGCCTGTGCCTCCTCAGGAGTTTGGCCCCAGGCGTGACAGCCCGGAATTGCGGGTACATAGGCCACGAATGTGCCATTGTCTTCGGGGCGAAGTATTACCGTGTAGTCATAAAGACGTTTCATTAGAATTTACTTAATCCTTATTTGCATATAATACTACTCAATGATGAAGTGTGGAGATACAGAGCGCTCAGAGACTTTTTGGCAGAACGATCCGATGCAGGCTCCAGGAAGCAGCGCCGGGCAGCCGCAGGGCCGTGATTGCTGCCTGCGCCCCTGGTCCCGGCTGTGCTCTTGCCGCCGCCATCGGGCCGGGCCGTCCGGGTTTGCGGCGATGTTGTCAGGGCGGGCTGGCTTGCCTTGCAAGTGCTTGTGCCATGGGCAGGAGGCAGGTTGGGCCTGAGGGCCTGGTGTGCTTGCCTCCGGTGAGGGGAGTTTTCCTGGCGCTGGATTTTGGGAAACGATCGCAGTTTCCTATTATTATTAGCCAAAAATTATAACCTGGCGGCTACGGACCGAACCACAGAGGCGCAGAGACACAGAGATTCTTAAGGAGCAATTCCAGACCCTCTCCAGACTTTCGATCCTTGCGGGCTACCGGAAGCTGCTCCGGGGCAGCCGCAGGGCCGTAGTTGCTGCTAGCGCTCGGGTCCAAGGCTCTCGCTTCTGGCCGCCGCCCGTGGGCCGGGCCATCAGGGCCAGGCTGCGATGTTGTCAGGGTGGGCTGGATTGCCTGGCAAGTGCTCGAGCAAGGGGGGCAGGAGGCCGGTCGGGCCTGATACACCGTGCTCTTGGAGCACAAGGGTCCGATTAATCAGCTCTGGATATGGATCTGCAGACTGCTTGGTCTGAAGAGATCTTCAACCCAGCCAAAGCTTAATGAATAATCTCTGCTATTATTATGAAATGGAGCATGAATCTAAATGAGCGCTAGGACTCTGAAGATCCCGGAGGAGATAGTCAATGCTCTTAGAGTTCCGCCTGATGATATAGAAGCAGAGCTTTATAAAGAGCTAGCTCTGGCACTTTACCAGCGAGGGATGCTTTCTTCTGGAAAAGCCTCCGCTCTCAGTGGCCTGACTCTTCTTCAGTTCGAAGATCTTCTAGGTCAGCGTAAAGTCAAGCGACACTACGGGGAAGAAGAGCTGCAAGAGGATCTAAAGTATGCCGGGTGCAATCAGTGATTCTTCAACGCTGATTCATCTGGCAAAGATTTGACTTCTGACCCTCTTGCGTGAGTTTCATAAAAAGATTTCCATGGCACCGGCCGTTTGGAAAGAGGTAGTGCAAGAAGGTCGAGAATGGCCAGGCTCCTCTGAGGTGGAACAGGGAAGACAAGCTGGATGGATAGAAGTCGTTGATCCGGCAAATCGACCTCTCGTCAATCTTCTGCAAAAGGATTTGCATGAAGGCGAATCCGAGACTATTGCTCTCGCTGTTCAGCTAAATGCAGATATTGTATTTCTAGACGAGAGCGAGGCTAGAAGGACAGCCAGAGTCTATGGATTGAACATAACCGGCGTGATTGGTATTTTGGTCCGGGCCAGGCGAGAAGGGAGAATACCATCTCTACGAGAGGAACTTGATAGGCTAAGAAATGATGCTGGTTTCTGGATAGGGGATGATGTCTACAAAAAGGCCTTGCACGTTTCGGGAGAGGATCAAGATTGAAGGGAATATGCCCATCGACCGTGGTTGCAGCCGGCGCCCCTGGTCCCGGCTGCTGCTCGTGGCCGATGCCCGTGGGCCGGGCCGTCCGGGCGGGATGGCTTGCATGGCAAGCGATCGTGCTGGAGGCAGGGGTCCAGTAGGGCCGAGATCACGAGCTCACGCGAAGGCGCGAAGCCGCGAAGAGGCACAGAGCGCACGGAGGATGCACAGAGATTTTTTTTAGCAGATAGGTCCAATGCAGTCCTCCCGTTTGGCGATCTTTGCGAGGCACCGGCAGCAGCGCCGGGCAGCCGCAGGGCCGTGGTTGCTGCTGGCGCCCCTGGTCCCGGCTGCTGTTTGTGGCTGCATCCGTGGGCCGGGCCGTCCGGGATTGTGGCGCTGTCGTCAGGACGGGCAGGAGTCCGGTCGGGCCTGAGTGCCAGGAAGAGTTGTATTCAAGCTTACCGGAATTCTACGGTCCATCAAATCCAGTCCTCAGGAGCATACAAATATTAAGCAGTAGCAATAATCTTTGCAGAAGGAAGCGGTGGTTTGGTTGCTTGTGAAGTTTGAGGTTTACTTTGATGGAGAGAACTGGTGCGCTCGTGGAATAAGTGTCGGTATATTCACACAGGGAAAAACCCTTGATGAGCTAACTGAAAATATAAAAGAGGCAACTAGTCTGCATTTTGAAGATATTCTTGAATCTGGTGAAGAGCTGAAGATCTTATCGATTTCTGAATTTGAGGTGCAGCCTCTTGCAAAAGCGTCCGGTTGTTAGCGGCGAGAAGCTCCTCAAAGTGCTCGTTCGACTCGGCTATGAAATCATTCGGCAGAGAGGAAGTCACGTCAGGCTGAGAAAGCCAACTGCCGCAGGAGATCATAATATCACGGTTCCATTGCACGACGAGTTGGCGAAGGGTACATTAAACGACATTTTATCTCAGGTATCCCCATCTGGAATGGGATTTCAGAGGATGCCTTGATAGAAATGATTAGGCAATCATAAACCAAATGACCAAAGAAGAAATCTCATTGCAGTCTCCAGCTTTCCGATCCTTGCGGCTACCGGCAGCAGCGCCGGGCAGCCGCAGAGCCGCGCTTTGCGCCGCTCGGGTCCCGGCTGCGCGCGTGAGGCTGGGCCGTCCGGGCTTGCGGGGATGTCGTCAGGGCGGGGGGATTGCCTGGCAAGCGCTCGTGTCCGGGGGCAGGAGCCCGGTCGGGCCTGAGGAGACAGAGCCGTTTCTTCTGAAGGAGGTAATTGTTCAATGATCAAATTTCAGGCCGCAACGTACTGCCGGATCTCGACCTGTGCTCCTGTATTTGCTCTTTCCTCGGCATCCTTAAGCAGCTCGGCTGCAACCGCCTCACTGAGATACGCCTCTCCGCAATTGGGGCAGACTTGAGCAGGCACGCATTTTACTACCATGGTCAAACAACCTCGCTCAAAGGTAATTGTGGTTGTTCCGGGCTTAGTAGATGCTTTTTTGCAGATAACGCATTTCATTAAATCCTCTTCCTGCATTCCGGATCCCATTCGGAGGGATCGGGCTCGTGGACTGTGATTACTATTATCTCCTCGTCGAGGCAATTATTGGCTGCTACGACATGAATAAGGCGACCCTTGTAACATCCCAGGATCAAGCGACTTGGGTAGGGAGTGTCATCCGGGTATTCTTCAATCCCCTCTCCAGTCTCCAACGCGTATCTAACTTCTTCTGCGCTGACTTTTCGCTCGAACATCCTTTGGACAGTGTGAAGACGATAGGTGATTTTTTCGTTACTCATAGCCAGGCCATCATAAATTCAGATGTTGTCTCATCCCATAAACCTTTCTCGGTGTAAATGCACTTGCGGGCGCTTCCCGTGGGCCGGGCCGTCCGGGCCAGGCGGCGCCTGTCGTCAGGGCGGGCCGGCTTGCCTGGCAAGCGATCGTGTCCACGGGCAGGGGGCCGGTCGGGCCTGGGAGTCAGGTGTGCTTGCCTCCGGACTGGGCGTTTTTCCGGGGCGCGGGATTGGGGAAACAATGCCTTCGGTTCGCCTTTACTATTAGCTGATAATTATAACCATACAACTGACGATCCCACCACAGAGGCACAGAGCGCACAGAGGACGCACAGAGACTTTCTTAGCAGAGAGATCCGATTCGGCCTCAGCTTTGCGATTTTCGGGCGATCGGCAGCAGCGCCGGACAGCCGCAGGGCCGCGCTTTTGCGCCGCACGGCTCCCGGCTGCGCGCGTGGGGCCGGGCCGTCCGGGCTTGCGGGGATGTCGGCAGGGCGGGCTGGCGTTCACGCACGTACGGGCATCTGCTCGCGTGGGGATACTGCTACCGATGGCCGCTCGGTAGGCTGTTTCATACTTCAATTTAGGCGGCGATGCGACTCAACTATTCGACTTTTTTGCGCAGACTTCTAGATAATCACTAGATGCGTATCAATATTTATGAACCTAATGAATTCTTGGCAAACTTTTGGAGTATCCTTGAGCTGGGATGATTGGCTAATGAGACAAGCTTGTTGGCCAACGCTACCGGGAGAAGTGAATTGTCATACATATCGCACTTCAACAACTCAATATTAGTCAAGATCGTATTCAAATTCCGAAGATCGCTCTCTTTGGGATAAGAAATAATTTCTTGCGTTGGAACTGACACAATATAAACACCTTCGTGTATTGTTTTGAAAATTAGCTTATTTCCATAGTAGGTTGTGCGACCGTAAGGATTAGATGGATCTGCTTTACCCGGCAAGATATATTTATAGATGTAATCGTTATCAAGGATCAAAACACTACCATTTTCCAGCCGGTCAGCAATCTCATCAGCATGTTCTACAAAAGGGCCGCTTTTCTCAAGACCAGCAAGGTATAGATTATGGTTTTCAAAGAGATATCCAACAAGCTCACGCATTGGCTTATGCATGTTTGCAGTCTGCCCAAAAAATGCCAGTGGGCCATCCTTAACAAAAAGCACCTGATTCAATAACGCAGGCTTTATTTTTAGTATGAGGCGAATGAGATGGACAAGGATTAGCTGCTCAATTGTGGTGGTAACATAACCAGGTATACCACCTGCGCCCATTTCATCATCAATTGCCTCATGTAGGCGAAATACATCTGTTAGATAAATTTGACCTCCACAGTGTGTGCATTCGAATGTGTAATCTTTGGTCATTCTGTTTCGAGATAACACTACACTTGATTTATGGCAGGCAGGACAGCTTGATAATATCCATTTCTCAACGGTCTTTGCATATTCTTGGAAGATAAACCATTTGAGTGTACTAATAAGATCTTCATTCTCTGTACTCTTTTGGAAAAATTCGTAAATAGCCTTTCGAACTGAATCTGTTAGTGTGCTATCTTTCATGCCCACGTTACGAATAGGCAAGATTAACTTCAGTCGCTGAATCTGTTTTAGCCTAGCCATGTCGTCCGGATCGATGAACGATTTTTCATCTAGGCACTGCAAGTCCTTAACGCTAAAGATCAAGGCGCCAATCTGGAAGAAGCAAACTGTTGCAGATGGGAACTCTACCTGGACTGGGACTTCGTTATACCCACCATCAACTGCAATTATATACTGAATGGGATTTTCCTTCAGAGGCTTATAAGCCACGAACTGGGGACCCTCTAATGATATATCGCGTGAGCGTTTTGGAAGATCGCATTTCGCCAAAAACGCTTGTACATCAGCATCTTTAATAATATGACCATGCGCAGCTCTGCTGGCATATTCATTGGGCCTCCTTCTTCTTCGACTCGTGTATCCCATAGCCTTAACTCTCCCCCTCATTCTTAGGGAAGCGATCAATCTGAACAGGCACTACGAATGGATTCGAATAAGTCTTCATACGGACAAATCCTTTATCGCTTGAGGCACTAAAACGTATAAGACTATCAGCAAAGTCCCCAAAATCATAGTATTTCTTGATTTCCTTGGTCTCATCATCATTGTTTAAATGAGCAATAAACCAATTTTGAGTATTCTTCAAGATATTGGCGCTGATTGAGCTAACTTCCTGAGTAGCGTAAATTATCCCTAGATTGAGCTTGGCTCCTTCTTTTGCTAGACGATTATAAATATCGCTAAGATTTTTTTCGTCTTTGGTACGAAAATGACTTCATAGTCTGGCCTAGGCGGAAGCTGCGATTACCGTATAGCCCGTTCTCTCCAAGAATCGTATTGCCGA
>JAFGNK010000098.1 GCA_016927055.1 Methanotrichaceae archaeon
GGGCAGAGTTGACTGTGCTCCAGTGAATCAAGTAAGGCCCGCCTTCGGCGCTGCTCAATCCGTCAGTTATCCAGACGGAAAGAGGCATGTAGGTTCCCGCGCCCCTGCCGGGAATGGTGCCGCTCCAGTATCCGTCTTCGAGGCGGCCCGATTCCAGGCTGAGGGCACAGTCATAAACTCGATCCACGCTGAGCATATCCTGCTTGGTGAGGGGCAACTCGGACAGGCCGTATTTCACTGAGACGGACTTTATTCCTTCCGGGCTTTGCAGATGCACAGTTACCTTGACGGGCTCATTGGCAGCGGGCTGAGAGGGCAGAGCATTGACATCCAGAATGGTTATAGCTCCGTGCTCTGAGCCTTTCACTCCGGCAATGGACAGCTCATAATTTTTAGACCCAGGCAGGCCATCTTTTCCCTCAGGTGCGAACTCCTGGGCGGCATGCGATCGGGACTCATTCTCCTCTGGGAGTTCATCTTCGCCCCGGGAAACATTTCCGCCGTCATCCAAACCGAGAAGCTTCTCCACGTAGGCAAGCAGGTTGGCAATACCATCCAATACCACATTGTTTTGCTTTGTCGCCGAGCTGTCTACATCCTGGGCAATAGTTCTGGAGACTTCTCTGGCAGCCTCCTCTTGAGAAGGCAGGTTGAACGGCAGGCTGACATTGCCAAAGCTGATGTTGGCCGAAGCCATCTTCACGGCAGACGGCTGCAAGGTGCGAGACGCCTCGCCCTCGGGGGCCTGCAAGACCTGCCGGGAAGAGCTGAGAAGCTTCAGACTCAAGGGGAAAGTACCCCGCACGGGCCTCTTGTCCTGGGTGAAGCCTTCTGCGATTATTGTATCATCGACCGCTTCGCTGACCGTCTTTTCCGCAGTGACAGTCATCTGGCGTTTGGGCGAAAGATAATCAATATTGCCCAGTGGCCCCAGCTTTTTGCTGATGACGAATATGCTGTAGAGAGGAACGCTGCCCGTGTTGGCCACAGTGCAGCTGAGCTTGCTCTTCTCACCCGGCACTATCGCTGGCGGCGAAGAACTGGCGAATATCTTGAGAGCGGCAACTACAACAGTCACCTTCACGCTTGCTCCGTCCGACAGAGTACGGCCACGCGAGTCTCTTCCCAAGGCCTCCAATTGAATTGTGCAATTGTCTGATATAACAGTTTTAGAATTTATCACTCTGAACTCACCCGGCTGCAGCACGCCAAGGGTGGCCAGCGTGGAGCCGTTCAAGGTTAAGGCAATGTCCTCCAGGCGATCGTCTCCGGAATTGGTGACAAGGACATCAATTAGAGCCACCTCATCCGGACTTACCTCAATCTCAGAGGGCATGGCCTTCAAGGTGATCTTGGGTTGAATGGACTGCAAAAGCACGCCAGCCGTGTCAGAGACCTCAAAACCGTTGCCATCAATGCCCTTTGCCGTAACATTTATCCAGGTGGTCGAGTTCTTGGTGTAAATCGCCGCCATCTTTATCGATTTGCCGGGAGGCAGTACCTTTAGAATGCGTCTATTTCCGTCTCCTTCCAGGGTAACATTTTGCAGGAGCTCCTCTCCGGTATTGCTCAAGACCCAGGTCACCTCGGCGGGCCCTCCCGGATAAATCCTGACCTCGGCAGGATCGCCCTGTATCAAGAGCGAGGAGTTAAGCACCTGGAGGCCAAGCTTCTCGCTGGCGTAGACCTCTGCTCCTGCCGGGTCATGGGCGATAACAAAAATGGCATCCTGTATGCTCTCAGATACTACCCTCTCCACTTGCAGCATCTGAAAATCGCCTGCAGGGAGATGAGATATCCGATCGATCTCACCCAAGCCATCCCGGACAAGTATATCGGTGAGGTTTTCAGCCCCCTTATTTTCAATGCGAATTTGCAGGGATACTGTGTCCCCGCGATGCACCCGCAGGGGGGCAGTAACCTCCAGCTTGATAGAAGGAGAGATTTTCCAGATGTCGATAGATGTATTGTTGGTATAGATCCTGCCCTTGGAATCTGATGCCTGCACTCCGGCGGATAGCCTGGTATTATTCTCAATGGACAAGACACCATCCAGATAAAGCTCCGTATCAGAAGTGAGATACTTTGTGGAGGCCATCTTTCCGGCGCAAGAGATCCGGATGTCAGACAATTCAGCTTGCCCGAGGTTTTTCGCTATGCATCGGTAGCCTACGAACTCCCCGGCTCTGCCTTCCGACTTATTGGCAGTTATGGTCAGCAGGAGTGGAGACGTTGCAGGATTTTTCTGCAGAGGCAGCTCAATGGAAGAAGGAACCACGACGCCACCCACTCCCCCGGAAAAGGTAGGTATAGCAGCAGGAACTGATTTGGTGCTCAGCACCTCTTCCCCGGAAATGAGAGTCGTGGGCGCCACGCCTGTGGCTCCCGAGATGTATTGAATGCGAGCCAAGACCTCTCCATCAGTTGGATCTAGGGCGGATACCTGCAAATCATCCGGGGAGCCGGTGACGGCCAGCACCTTCTTCTCGCCGGAAATAAGCTCAGAGAGTATGCCGAGAGATTTCCCCCCGCCGACAATCTGTACATGATGAAGCTCTAACGAGCCGGTGTTTTCCAGGTACACCTGAGACATTTCGGGAAGCATATGGACGGTGGCCAGCAGAGAGGCGCTCTTTGAGGCGACACTTTGCACTGGCTCTAATGCATTTAGATCTAATGCGTTGCTGTTGGGATTGCTGTCCGTTTCGTTGTCCGAACTGGGTACCTCAGGGAAGAAAGGAGGGCTTGATTTCAATTCAAGACGGGAGAGCAGATCAGGAGAAGATGCATGGGGAGAACTGCAATCAGAGGCATGCGGAAATAGATAGAAGAGAGATGGAACTAGAATAACTAAAAACACGGCTACGCCCAGGAGTGCCGGACTTACCTTGTGGTCAAGCCTCCCCCGAGGTAGTCTAAGCTTAAAGCTACCTCTTCTCATGCAACTACTCCCTTTCTTCCCCTGCCAAACTATCCCTTGCCAGGATCGAGATATGCGATCCAGGCTGAATTATATAAGACTAAATCCCTTCTCTGGCTTTTTTATATTTCTATCTATAAATGCGTTTCGGATGTTTGGTGGAAAAAGGCATCGCATGCATAATTATTGTTTTATAGCACAATAGATATACTTGACAACATGGACCCATTCCTTGCGTTTCTGGCAGCCATAATTTTCGTCAGTCTGGTCATACCAAGGCTGGGGCCCTTCTTAAGTTTAGTCATCTCTGCTATCGCATTTGGCCTCCTGGTGGGCATGGACCAGGAGCTGCTTGGATATGTTTCCACGGGCCTATCCCGGATCTTTTCCTCCCTGGCCATAGTAGTATTCAGCGGTGCCCTGCTGGCAGAGTATCTGCGCAGGACGGAGAGCCTTGATCGAATCGTTGCCGACCTGGGGGGACTGGCCAATAAAAGCCAGCTCGTCTCCGGTGCAGCCGGGTACCTCATCTCATTGCCGGTAATGTGCAGCATCACTGCCTACATGATTTTGGAGCCGGTGGTAAAAGACCTGGCCGGAAAAGAAAGCGAGGGCGGCATAAGGGCCCTTTTCATGACGGCTGCCTGCTCTATAATCTCGTTCAACCTCATCTATCCCTCTCCAGTCATGATCACGCTCTCCTCCGGTCTGCAGGCGGCACCTTACGATCTGCTCGTGCGCTGCATTCCCATCTCACTCATTTTGTTTGCCCTGGCCTACATTCTTATGAAGCATTTTTTCCCGGAGAAAGAAAAAGCAGGATCAAGAGTGATGAGAGCCCCTGCCAAAATGAGCCGATCCCGTGCCTGGGCTCCACTGCTTGTACCGATAGCTTTGATCCTGCTGGGCAGCCTGCAAGAGCAGGCGTACATTTTAGCAGATCCGGGCATTGCCCTGCTCTTGGGAGCGATGCTCTGTTTGGCACTGGAGAGGAAAAAGATGAAGGATCTGATTCATGTGGCTTCGAGAAGATCCGGCGTGATATTGCTTGACCTGTGCGGAGCGGGAGCTTTCGGCTATGTGGTGGCTCAAAGCGGCCTTGGTCAAGAGATATACAACCAGGGTCAGTTTCTGCCCGCTCTGCTCTTACCTTTCCTGGTATCCGCCGCTCTGCAGCTCGCCCAGGGCTCCAGAGTGGTAACGGCAGCGGTATCCGCCCAGATTTTGGCCGGCTACCCGCTGCCAGCAGTGACACTCGCCCTGCTTATCGCGGCAGGAGCTTTCATGTTCTCGTACGTCACCGATCCCTACTTCTGGCTGATCAAAAGCACCACAGGAGCGAGCATGAAGCAGACGGCTCTAGGATACACTCTGCCCCTCAGCCTGCTGGGCCTGGCCGCCTTCGCGCTGGCTGCGATATCGTCGATATTATAAAGTAGGCAATCAATAGTGTAATTAGGAGGGAGGCAAAAGCCTAAACCTTAGGAGGGAAAGAAATGCGCTTCGACCTTTGCCAATCTAACTATACGTCAATCGCCGTATATAAGGATTTCTATCCGCCTAACTCAAGTGTTGTGATTTAGAATTCTGCACAAAAAATTTCGAATTTTGGGATTTTATATTTAATATTTCGCCAGGTCAAAGACCCAACGGCTGACGGCAGGAGCCACATTGCCGCAGCGACGAGCTTGCATAACCTCCAGGCCCATATCTTCATAGCTCTTTTTGAGCGGCTCAATCTGATGAAGCTTCTTGAAGGTGTAAAAGTGCAAGCGTCCCCCGGATTTCACCAGGGTCAATACGGTTTCCAAAATCCCGTCTTCTCCGTAAGGGGCAGGTATTACAGCCCTGTGAAAATCCTTTCTCAGCAGTTTTGCCATTTGAAAGGCATCTGCGTTTATTATCGCAACCATCTTATCTACTCGATTCAGCCGGGCATTCTCCGCCAGATAAAGGCATGCTTCGCGATTTTTCTCCAGGGCTACAACATGAGCGCCCCGGGCTGCCAGGGGAATGGCAAACGGCCCCACGCCCGAAAAAGGAACCAGCACATCCTCTCCCTCCATTACCTGTGCCGACACCCTCATTCTCTCGTGAGCAAGATGGCTATTAAAGAAGACACGTGTCACATCCAGACGATAGAGAAAGCCGAATTCCCGATGCACCGTGTCGGTATTGCTAGATCCTGCTAAAAGCTCGAAGCCGGCCACCCTTCTCTCACCTTGCAGCTTGGTCGTCTTATTCAGCACCGTATGAATGCTCTTGCCGGAAGAGAGCACGGCCCCGGCAATCACCTTCTTATAAGATGCCAGCTCCGGGGCGAGAGAGAGTATGGCAATATTCCCGATGACATGAAAGCGATCCGAAAGTCTGCCCAGACACTCCCCCGGCACTACTCCCTGCAGCTTCTCTGTGAGGCGCATTTTCTTAGATTCCCTTCCATCTTCAAATGAGAAGCTTATCCCACCACCTATTTAATCCGTATTAAAGGAACAAGTGGCTGATGGAAATGAGCTACCTGGAAAGGATTCGCCAGCAAGGAAAGGATGCCAACCCCTTCTTCCAGTTGATGGGAATTGAGCTGGGTACTTACGGCAGCGGCGAAGCTGAGTTATTCATGCCGGTGCGGCCCGATATGCTTAACGGCGTGGGATGGCTGCAAGGCGGCCTTTTTACCGCTCTAGGCGATGAGGCCATGGCCCTGGCCCTTTTCACCGTCCTGGATGAGGGGACGGGAATCGCCACCATATCGGAAAGCACCTCATTTCTGCAAGGCGTTCGGAGCGGTAGAATCAAGGCCACAGGAAAAGTTGTCAAGAAAGGCAGAAGCATAGCTTTTATGGAAGGATATGTCCAGTCCGAGGACGGCACAACCCTCACTGAGACGAAGGCCTCCTTTGCCATCATGCCCAAACGGCAGAAACACTGAGTGATCCTGAGTGGACCAATAAATGAGCACATATTTGGCTAAAGCTTGGCCGGTTTGAATCCGGTCATGCCGTGCTCCCCAAGCTGTAGCCTTCTCACTATCTCGCCTGCTGCATAAGCGTCCTCCGCCCGGGCTAAAATCCTTACTTTGCTGAGAAGAATTCTCTTTTTGCAGGGACAGGTTCTGGTCTTGGCGTCCTTCGGGGCGTAGAGGTGGCGACCACAACTACACCGGAAGACGACGAACATCTAAAAGAGAAGGGGTTTACTCGGCAGGCAGCAGTACGGCATTGACGACGCCGTCCTGGCCAGGCCGGTTGGTTATGCGTGCTTCTCCAATCTCCGTCTTGATGACAGCACCCCTGGTGAGAATGTTCCTTCTCATGTAGTGCAGATTGGCCTTGTTATCCTTTACAGTCTCAATCTTGACCATCTTGGACTTGCCTGTCACTGGATCGGCAATTGTTGCCATATCGCCCCGCAGCATGCGCATCTTCTGGTTTCCGCCTTTGGTCTCGATCTTCTTAACTCTGACCGCGGCAATGGTAGTATCGCTCTGTTCTCTGCCGATCTCATACTTTCTCTTGCCCCTGGCGGGAATCAATTTTCCCCCGGTGGGCTTCCTTCCAATTTTGCCTTGCCAACGCATATTATAATTCCTCAGATCGCAAATCCTCTTTGGTGCGCGCTATTTAACGGTTGTGGTGCTTCCTATTTCAATCTCTTGGTCATGTAAGGCCCGCATAGCTCGTATCCCAGCCGCCGGTAGTAGCCTCTGGCACCAATGCCGCTGGTAATTTCCAGGGAGCTGTAGCCCGCCTCCTCTGCCAGCATCTCTGCCGCATGCACCAGTCTCTCCCCAAAGCCGCGGTGCTGCCATCCCTCCGCTCTGCTGCCGATGGGAAGCATGGGCCCGTAGACATGCAGCTCTCTCACCCGGGCGCGGGCTGACAGTCGCAACCGCAAGAATCCCACCAGGGTATCATCCTGCCCCAGGAAGGAGAGAAAATGCTCCACCCCTCCACAGGCCTCATAAGATTCGTGCAATAGCTGCACATCCCCCTCCCGTACCCGGCGCAGACCTGCTTCCCTACAGCGAATGCAGCGACACCGCCCGCCCCGCAGAGCCAGACGCTGCTGGGCAAGCTGGCGCAGATTGGATTTCTTGACACCCGCCACGATAAGCTGCGCAGGAATGTCTCGCTGCACACGCTGCAGCCGAACGTAGGAGGGCAGAATCTCCTTTATGCGAGATACCAGCTCTGCGGCCTCATCGTCCTCCAGAGGGGAATAATCGCCTTTGCAGTACTGCCGGTAAAGCTCGGTCCCCTCCACCACCAGCGTGGGGTAGATCTTGAGATAGTCCGGGCGAAAGCGGCTGTCCGAGAAGAGCTCTTGGAAGACCTCCAGATCCACCGGGTGAGAAGAGCCGGGCAGCCCAGGCATCATATGAAAGCCCACCTTCAGGCCCACCTCCCGCAGAGCACGATTGGCAAAGACGGTATCCATTACCGTATGACCGCGTTTCATATTCTCCAAGAGGTCATCGCGAGTGCTCTGCACGCCAAGCTCCACCTTGGTAGCCCCCAGACTGAGCATCTGGGCGATCTCATGCGGACCACAATAGTCCGGCCGGGTCTCGAAGGTGGTGCCGATGTTTCTAACCGATGCCGTCTCATTGGCCACGGCTACATCAGCAAAGGACTGCCACGCGGTAGCAGGCGCTTTTGCACCGGGATAATCATTCATGGCCTGCAGACAGCGCTTGACAAACCAGTGCTGATAGCCTAATGGACGTGCTGTGATAGTTCCGCCCATGATGATCAGCTCTGACTTGTCCAGGGAGTGACCAATCTCCTCCAGTTGGGACAGCCTGGCCGTCACCTGGCGGTAGGGATCATAGTCATGCTGCGCGGCGCGCAGAGCCGCAGGCTCGCGACCGGTGTAGCTTTGCGGAGAGACAGAACAAATGCCGCCCGGACAGGGGACACAGGTGCCGTGCGGGCATCGGGCAGGAGAGGTCATGGCCGCGATAACGGCCACGCCGGAAAGGGTTCGCGTGGGCTTTCGCACCAGCATTCCCAGCCGCTCACGCTCCTTGGGGGAGGCAAAGCCAAGGATATCGGCATTACTGGGCAGAGAAGAAAGAGACAGCCGTGATGAGGCGTCCTTCTTATGCGACTCCAGATCCGCCTGCGTCTTGATTTCACCCGCTAGTATGGCATCAATTATGCGTCTTAGCTCAAAGCCAAGTGCCTTGCCGTCCCAGCATGCCAAAAGCACCTCATTCATGGCAATTCAATCAGACTCAATCTTGCCTTCTGCCTTCGCCTGCAGATACTGCTGTTCAATCTGCGGGACGAGATTGCAGCGCAGCAGGCCCGAGATGAACATACCTGCAATCAACACATGCTCTTTGGGCATATCATTTAGTGCCTCCTTGAGCTTTGCCACCGCTTCCGCCTCGCTGCCCGTCTGCGGATCGAAAAGCAGCTTTTTGATCTGATCGCCTATCTTCATAGACTCCTCAGACGGTATATCGAAGAAGCCACGCACTATTTCCAGGACCAGGGATTCCTCATTCGGTTCGAACATAGATAAGTCTAGATTAGACATGATGAAAAAGGTTTGGTAAACCATTTGCCAGCACTTGCCTTTTGCTTACTGCATTTTTGCACCCCAATCTAGAAAAGCTCGCATAAATAGAGTGGCTTTTTCCGGCCAAGCTGTCTTATGGCCATTCCCCCTTCATCCATGAGAATATAGGTATTAGCAGTCTCAAGGCGGGGCCCATTTCCCTGCTCGCATGTAAAGCAGCCTGTGTTCACGGCTAAGGGTCCTCCTTCTCTTTGAAATATGCCCACACGGTGCGTATCCCCGTAAATGAAGCAGTCTATTTTTCCGATATTATGGTCGCGAATGAACTTCAAAATGGCCCCGTATTGCCCCTCTACGGAAGCCATGCGCTGGTGGGAAAAAATACCAACGGCAAACCTCTGTAGCAGACTGGAGGCTTTCCAGATAGAGTCCTCGAAAAAGACCATCTCCCCGATGCAAGCGGAACGGTAGATGCTCTCGTAGGCATAGGTCATCATCATCTCCAGATCGGCAGGAAGAAACTCCTCTCCAGACAGCCTGCGCAGCTTCTCCACCAACTGCAAAGTAAAGGTTTGAACGCCATCCAAATGATGGCCGTGCGTGAACAGAAAGGTCCGATTACCGCATCGGGCCCGATAGGTTGGATAGAGCATTTCGATATCAAGGCCACAAAAAGTCAGACGCCAGCATAATGAAGGAATATAAATGGGGTACAGATCTCCCCTGGCTGCCCGCTCCATGAACTCGGACTCCTGCTTTTGTACCACAAGGTGATGATCATGATTTCCTACCACGTAACGAATCTTCAGATTATCCCGGGAAAGCCGTTTCAAAAGCGGGATTGAGGCTCGCACCGCATTCTCTGGCCGCACTCTCCAGAAATCGAAGATATCGCCTAAAAGCACAACCTCATCGCAGCAGCCGCCCCCAAATTCAGAAATCTCTTGCATTAACTGGTCTACCTTTGCAGGTTTTCTCAGAGTCGATGAATCCAAGCCAAAGTGCGTATCAGAGATTATCAGCGATGCCATGCGCGCCCCCTTCCCGTAAATGTTCATTACTGTTGTTATTTATAAATATTGTATGCCGCCGATGCAAGAGAAGAGGAAAAATGTTTTCACAACAGATCCGCCCCCCCTCGAGCAAAAGACAAAAATATGTTCTAAAAAAGCAAAACATCAAAATGATAGACATCGCCATTCCTAAGGGCAGCCTGCAAAACCAGACACTGCAGCTCTTCGAGCAAGCCGGGCTGGGGGTTAAGAGAACGGAGCGGGAGTACAACGCCCGCATTGAAGATCCTCGCATCGGTAAGGTGAAGATACTCCGTCCCCAAGAGATACCGGGATATGTGGCCAAAGGCTATTTCGACCTGGGCATCTCCGGAACGGACTGGATTATGGAGTCCGGAGCCGTGGTGGCCCATGTCACAGATCTCAACTATGGCAAACAGGGACCGGGCATAGTAAAACTGGTTGTTGCCGTGCCCGAGAGCCTGGATATTCACTCTGCCCGGGAGATAAAACCAGGCAGCCGTGTGTCCACGGAATATCCGAGCCTCACCCAAGCCTTCTTTTTAGGCCTGGGAATACCGGTAGATATCCAGTTCTCTTTTGGTGCTACCGAGGCCAAAGTTCCCGAGCTGACCGATGTAGTCGTTGATCTGACCGAGACCGGTTCCACCCTTAAGAAAAACGGCCTGAAGATCATTGATGTCATGCTTGAGTCAACCTCGGAGCTGATTGCCAACAAAAAGAGCTGGGCGGATCCAGAGAAGCACGAGGAGATCGTAGCCGTAGAAACGCTTCTATCCGCGGTCATTAAGGCCAGGGGAAAGGTCCTGCTCAAAATGAATGTGCCCGAGGACTCCATAAAGGAGGTCATCTCCATGCTGCCCAGCATGAAAAATCCCACCATCTCCAAGCTCTATAACTCCGGCTACTACGCCGTGGAGACTGTGGTAGACCGATCCACGGTCAACCTGCTCATTCCTCAACTCAAGAAATCAGGGGCAGAAGATATCCTGGAGCTGGCCATCTCCAAGATCGTGCCCTAAATCCATCCTTTTTCGCAATATAATTGGCAGTTATCAAGATATCTGTCTTTTAAAAAAACGAGCGGGCGCAGAGGGATTCGAACCCCCGATCTACAGCTTAGGAGGCTGCCGCCTTATCCTGACTAGGCCACGCGCCCTTTTTTAGCCTCTTCGTGTAACCAACACGTATATCAACCTTTCCGGATTGCCCCCCGGCTTTGGCCATTTATCCCTTTAGCGAATGAGCACCGCACTGAGAACAACCACAAAGAGGCCCAGGAAGAACCAGCCCAAGATCCCTTCCGCCATAGCCAGATGCCTGTAGACGCCTACCGGATAGGTATTGACGGGCGCCTGGGAGGTGGTGAACATGGCAATGCTGAAATAGAGGGCATCGGTGAAAGAGACGCGCTTGCTGGGCTTTAGCCTGTGATCTCCAGGAAGCTCCATGCCCTCGATCTCGAACTTGTCCATACCCTTGCCTGCCCAAAATATCACTCCAAAGATGAGAATGGTAAAGAGGCACCAGAAGGCAGTGTAGCTCACCCGGACCCCGTAGCCGCAGGACAGCCAGGAGATAATGTCCGAGAGTTTGGCCCAGCCCCAGGAAGCCTGGTCTTGACCTATTTTGCGGTATTGATAATAGCATTCATCAGCTTCGTCAAACCACTCCAGGCTCTTGTAGTTCTTCACCAGTGCCAGGTAGGCAGCACCATTAAACACCATGCGATCGCGTATGGTACCCCAGTGGACCACAAACTTGGTGAAGTCCGTGCTGTTGAGGTTGATTTTAGAGTTCTCACTGAATACAACATTATCCAATTGCATGCTGTATAGCCTTGCCCCCTCCAGTATCAGGTTCCCATCAAATCGGGCACTCACGAAATAGGCCAGATCGGCAAACTTTACTCCCCCAAAGAAGGCCGTCTTTCTAAAGTCAACATTGCCAAAGTCCGCGAGGCCGGAAAAGCTGGATAAGCCAAAAGTGCTTCCCATGAAAAAGCGAGCATCACGAAAGACCACATCGCTCTCGAAACGTGTGGCTGCAAAGGTAGCATTTCCCTGGAACCGGGCCGCCAGAAATGTGGCCTGCCCGGCAAACTGAGTCTCAAAGAAGCGCACATTTTCGAAATTGGCATTCCGAAAAGATCCAGACCTCAAGAAGTTGGCGTTATCAAAATCGACATCTTTGGCAAAAATGCAGTCCATGAAGGTGGCATCCCCATTAAACTGGGCATTGCCAAAGCTGGTATCGTTTAGAAAACGCGTGCCTATGAAGGAGGATAGACCCACGAAACTGGTATCGGCAAAGTCGGCCAGCTTTATGAATCGGGCCCCGGAAAACTTGGCGTCCCCCTGGAACCTGGACTTGATAAAGCTGACATCCTCCTGGAAGATGCATCCCCGCAAATCCAATGCTTCAGCGAAGATCACTGCCTCTATTCTTACAGGCCCCAGGAAGCGAGAGTTGGTAATTCTTATAGATTGCTTGACCGGCCCATCTAATTGCCGTAGATCCAGTTGACCGGAGATGGTTAGGTTGTCATAGTCCAAAGGCTCGCCCGATCTTATTTGAGCCAGGAGATCCTGGGCAGATATGGCTGCTGATGCCTGGCCCAGGGAAGAATAGCCCTGCGGCAAAGGAACATCAAGTCCCGGCTCTTCTGCCAGGACACCCTCGACAAGCAGGAGCGGCAACAGGAGGGTCAAGAGCAGCATGTGCCATCTGGAAACACGAATCACTATTCCATTTTTAAAGATGGCCCAGGATTTATCACTTTTGTATTACCTGATCATAACCCGGCCCAGGGTCACCAGGAAGAGCGCCAGGAGCAGCCAGCCTAAAATTCCTTCCAGGATGACATAGTACCTGTTCCTGCCCACGGGCAGAAATTCATTGGGCCCCCGGGAGATGAATATCATGGTGCTGAAGAAGAGGGCGTTACGCAAGGTAACACGACCCGGAACGGCATACTTTTCCGCGGGCTCGTGCAGGGGCTTGGCTGACTTCCTGATGCCGTCCCCTCTCCAGAAAACCAGGGCGAAGATAAAGATGGTCAGAAGCGACCACACCCCGGCATAGCCGGGCCGCACCCCATAGCCGCAGGACAGCCAGGCCAAAATATCGATGACTTTGGACCAGCCCCATCCAGTGCGAGCTTGATCAAGCCTTCGATATTGATAGTAGCAGTCATCCTGATCACCAGACCAGCCCAGGCGGCGGTAGTTTTCCACCAGCGCCAGATAGGCTCCCGGCTCCCAGACCACATGATCCTCGATCTCATTCCAGTGGGCTTTGAAGCGGGAGAAGTCGGTGTCATTCATGATGATGTGAGAGCTTTCGCCAAAGCTTGCCTTATCCATTAAAATAGTAGAGATGGCGCCGCCCTTGAAGTTGAGATCGCCCCCGAACTGGGCCTGCTGGAAGCTGGCTATATCCTCGAACTTGGTCAGGCCGAAGAGGGCCAGGTCCTGGAAGCGAGCGCCTGAGAAGTCGGCGGCATCAGAAAAGCGGGCCAGATTGAAGCCCGCCTCCCCGGCAAAGACTGCTCCGCCAAAGGAAGACAGACCGGAGAAACTGGCCAGGCCATACTGGGCGGGACCATAAAAGATGACATCGCTGAAGATGGGACTGCTAAGACGGGATTGGAAGAAGTTGGCTGAACCGAAAAAGGATGCAGCGGAAAAGTCAGAGGGGCCGGAGAAATCAACGTCCGAAAAGAGAGCGTCCCCGACAAATTTCGCTGATGCGAAGTAAGAGTAAGAGTCAAAATCGGAGTAATTAAAGTCGGCGTTGGCCAGGAAGAGGGCCTCGTTGAAGAAGGCATCCTTAGCAAACCTGGCATCCGCGAAGCTCACGTCATCCCGAAAGAGCGCTGCGTCAAAGACCACCGGCTGGGCAAAGGTGGCGGCGACAAAGCTGGCGTTGCCAAAGGAGGTGTTGGCGAAGTCAGCCTGGCCCAGAAAGGCGGCATTATCGAAGCTGGCGCACTCAAAGGTCGTGCCCCAGAAGACGGCGTCCTTCGCGAATGTGGCGCCGGTGAAGGTGGCATTGATGATGGTTGAGTTGGTAACGGCGAATGAGTTAGGCACCTGAGCACCAGGCAGGGACCGAAGATCCAGGTCGCCAGAGATCCGGACGCCATCATAATAAACGGACTCTTTGCTCTCTATTTTTTCAAATATCTCCTGAGCGGGGACAATCTGCTGGGCGCTGGAAGCTGATACAACAGCCATCACAAAGA
This sequence comes from Methanotrichaceae archaeon, assembly GCA_016927055.1. GTDB lineage: Archaea > Halobacteriota > Methanosarcinia > Methanotrichales > Methanotrichaceae > Methanothrix. The sequence goes on from JAFGNK010000098.1 coordinate 13,727, forward strand.
CAATAAACAATGCAAGAGATCGCCCGGCCATCCAACAGCACCTTTTGGACTGCAGGATCATATTCTTTGCCATCAGAGATTAATTATTATTAAAGTATAGTTATTATTAAACCCTGCCACATCCAACCTCCTGTATTGGAAAACATTAAGCGCAACTATATATCTCCGGCTATTCGTTAAACTCTTGCCATGTCACCACTAAATCAGGCTACAGAGGCCCTCACCAAAAAGGGCTACCACCTGGTCGGCTCCGGAGCAGTCAAGCCCTGCCTCTGGCTCAATCGCAGCCTGCGGGGAGGGGACCAGTGCTATAAGAACCACTTCTACGGTATCTCCAGCCACCGCTGCGTGCAGATGACGCCCACGTTGGAGTGTAACCACCAATGCCTGCACTGCTGGAGACCGATAGACGATCCACTCCCGGCAAAAGAGCCCATGGAACCGAAGGAGCTATTGGATGGCATCCTGCGCGGCCAGCAGAAGTTTATATCCGGCTACGGCGGAGCCAAGACTACCGATCAAGAGAGGCTGGCCGAAGCCCGCCAGCCAAAGCATGTGGCCATCTCCCTCATGGGTGAGCCTACCCTTTACCCATATCTAAAGGAGCTTATCGACCTCATCCGCCAGCAAAGCATGACATCATTTGTGGTGAGCAATGCCACTCGCCCCGAGGTTCTGGCAGAAATTCTGCCCACGCAACTCTACCTCAGTATCAATGCGCCCGACGAGGAGATGTACCGCCGCGTCTGCCGTCCCACTGCAGACCTCTGGCCAAAGATCCTGGAGAGCCTGGAGATCATCAAGCAGCACCGCTGCCGAAGCGTAATCCGCTTGACGCTGGCCCGCGGCTTGAACATGGAAAGAGCGAAGGACTACGCCCATCTCATCGCGAAGGCTGAGCCGGACTATGTGGAGGTCAAAGCATACATGCACCTGGGCCGCTCCCGAGACCGCCTGACAAGGGAAGACATGCCGCAGCATGCAGAGATCCTGGAATTCGCTCGCGACCTGGGCGAGGCACTGGGATATGAGCTGGAGGCAGACGTACCCTTGAGCAGAGTCGCCCTGCTCACCAGCGGACGTGTGAGCAGAAACCTGGAAGGATAAGAGTTAAAAAGGAAAAACAAAGGGGAATAAAATCATTTCAATCAAAATAAAGATACAGCATCGCGATCTTTAATTAATAAAGGCAGGCAGATCAAATCGATATGTACGAGAATTATTCTCGACTAAAGCCGCCCAACTGATTAGAAATCAGTACTACCACTGATATTGAATATTTAGAAATACATAAAATAAAAATTTTTGGTTGGAATAGCTGAATCCACGGGATTAAGATACAGGTTTAAGCTGATAGAGTGTATTTGAGAGATGATATGCATAGCTCAGTGGGAAAACTATTTTTGTGGGTAGTTTCAATCACTCCTTTGGCCTCGATGTTTGAAAGGGCAAAGGCGGGCGTAAAGCTCCAGGTGAATCTATGGACTTAGAAATAAAGATCATGCTGGTTGAAGACAATTTAGAAGATGCCGTTGTTACGAAGCGGGTTCTTAAGCACAACAAGCTGGACAAGGGTTTGGTTATTGCCACCAACGGCAAAGAAGCCCTTGCCGCTCTGCAAAATAAAACCAATGCCTATCTGCCCCAGCTAATCCTGCTGGATATCAACCTGCCCGATATCAGCGGCATAGATCTTCTCACCTGCATAAAAAAAGATGAAAATCTCAGAAACATCCCTGTGGTTATTCTTACAGGATCCAATGAGGATCAAGATATTCAGAAAAGCTATGACCTGGGAGCCAGCAGTTACCTGGTCAAGCCCATCTCCAACGATGCTTTGATGCTGGTTATTGAGAAGCTATTTTATCCCTGAAGCAAGAAGCCTCGCCACTTCAAGATTCCCCACATCATCCCGGCGAGCGTCCACCGGCGTCTCCAGGATCATAGGAAGTTCCGCCAGAGATGGATGGCCAAGAATTGCGCGAAAGCCCTCCTCACCTATCTGCCCCAGGCCAATATGCTCATGCCTGTCCAGATGCGATCCCAAAGAGCCGCGACAATCGTTGAGGTGAATGAGCATAAGCTTCTCCAAGCCGATGCAATCCTGAAACTGATCCAGCGTAGCCTGCAGAGCCGGAGAGGTTCGCAGGTCGTATCCTGCAGCATGAAGGTGGCATGTGTCCAGGCAAACGCCCAAACGACGACGTTCAGCCGGCAGGGAATCTAAGATAGCAGCTATATCCGAAAAAGTACAGCCCATGCTGTTCTTTGCCCCGGAGGTGTTTTCCAGGAGCAAGACGGCGTCGCTATCAGACTGAGAAAATGCGGTTTGAAGAGCGTTTACAATCCTCGCCCGGCCGCGATCCTGCCCCGCACCCAGGTGGCTCCCCAGATGAGTAACAAGATACGGTATGCCTAACGTCTGGCAACGCTCCAGCTCCCTCACGAGAGCCTGGACCGATCTGTCATAAACCTCATCCTTGGCGGAGGCAAGATTGGGCAGATAGGGCATATGGTCCACGGCCGGATACAGGCCGGACCGCTTGAGCGAAGCCACAAAACGCTCCGCAGATTTGACTGGGATGGGATTTGATCTCCATGCCCGAGGGTTGGAGGAGAAGATCTGAAATGCATCGCAGCCTTTTTCGCACGCACGAGAAACGGCCTTTTCCACACCGCCCGCCACAGAAACATGCACGCCCAGTCGCACCATATTCAAGGCTCAAGAGCGCTTCTCGGATCAAACTTGCCCTGAGACTCCCAAGGATTAAATTGATACAAGGAGAATGCCAAGAGTATAGTGCGATAGGGAAAATGTCATAGAAAAAATGCAGCCGAGTAGAAATATTGATAATAAAATTTACAATAGCAAGATCGATTAGAGTCGAAACCCCAGTCGCAACGCCGATGATGATGCAACATGCTCTGATGCCATGATGAGCCCTATGAGTTCTGAGGCGCATAAAAATATTAAAAA
>JAFGNK010000099.1 GCA_016927055.1 Methanotrichaceae archaeon
GTCGATATTCCTCCAAAAATAGACCTCTGCCAATCCGAGGCCGCCGCATCCGCTGCCTATCTGCCTCTCCGCCTCCAGCTCGGTCTTATCTGTGATAACATTGCCGCTTCCCGATTCTTTTTCAACAAGCTTAGACCCATTAAATCCATTCTGGGTGGAGATAATCTTCTCAACGTTTTTGTATCCCACACCCTTCACCGATGCTTTCTCGTACATATAATTGGCAGCATCGGCCATTCCGACTACAGTGACTGCTAGAACTAAAAGAAAAAATAATTGTTTGATCGTTATAAATCCCTCCCGAGGATTAATCTTTTATTGATTGATGATATATTTAATATTACCTATTGTCTATTAAGGATGTAATATCATTTGTCAGTTACTTCTACTCTCTCCTCGCCTACTATCTCTTCACACCATCGCAGCCTCGCTTAGAGATGCAGATGATGCCAGTTGCTTTGCTAGGATTATTTGCTATTGTTGCGAGCAGTAGGCTCAGAAGTGTTTACCCATGGTATGAATCCAAAAAGAGACGATTGCCCAGCCAAACAGCAAAATACTGCGTTATTGTCTTCTATTTCACTTCTATATTATCACTAAGACCGAGTTCACGTAGGGCTACCTTCGTCTCTTCGATCTCCTCCTCAGAGGCATCAGGAACTTCTACCGAGACCTCGAGCTTCAGACCCGGCCTGCTGGCAAATTTCATCAAGATCCTGTTATAGAATTGTGTCCATCTCAGGTGCGGCAAATCTCCTGACCAGCAGAAACTCAGCTTCTTAACTATCACAATGGCTGAACTGTTGACATCTTCAACGGTAGAAGTCACCTTGAAGGCGCCCTCCTCCGTACCTGCCTTGAAATTCCCCTTACTGTCTATAGTGCCTCCTGTAGCGGCCCACGCGGTGGCATCGCTCACAGGCACTTCAATTCCCAGCTCATCATAGCCTTTAATCGAAAACGTCAGGGACTTGCCCGGGCTAATGATCGCTTCCGTTGGAGAGACGACGATTCGATTTAATTTATATTCTTCCGATGCGATGTTAACCGTTGCCGATCCTTTGATGCTTCCAACACTGGCCACTACAGAGAATGTTCCTTCCTCCTGGCCTGCCTGGAAGACTCCCAGAGAGCCCTGGTCATCAACAGTTCCCCCCACCGTGCTCCAGCCCAGGCGGTCCACCTGGATCTCTTTGCCCGACTTATCGAGTATTTGAGCTGTGAAGTTAACTCTCTCACCTGGTTTTACGTTGACTTTCCCTGGCGAAAGGACTATGCTGCCCGGCGTTGGAGTGCTGAGCTGTATTGGCTCTTTGACTATGAACATGTCATGGGATATTTCCACATCCTGGGGAGCAAGCTCTCTCTTGGAACAGACCGGATTATACTCGCCGTCAACAGATTTGCCGGCATACGCAAAAATGCCATTTATGACGCCTTTTGAGATGACGTCTTTTACGGCCTCCGATTTAAGAAGCCTGGGGAACTGGGGGGAGGCGTAGAATGCGTCTCTGACTGCTGCCGTGGGCCAATCCTTGAATGCAGGCGGCCAGTTCTTTACCAGGAAGTTCGGGCTTACCGTATCGGACAGAAGATCTTTCTGCTTGAGGTTGAGCAGATAAAGGGCTATCAGGCTCCGGGCAGCACTGGAATGGATCAGCCCCAGGTCTATGAGAAGCATTCGATTATCCTTGCCCAAAAGGGCCAGGTTCCGATAGCTCCTCCAGACAGCTTCCCGCAGATCTCGCTCGGCCTTGCTTATCTTCTGGCTTACCTCCTGCATCTGTCTTTCATCGAGGTGATGCTGGTCAGCCTCATCCTGGACTCTCTGCCAGGCCAGAACCGATCGGGCTTCGTTGGCCAGAGTGGCATCGCTGTCGGCCATAGCCCAGATCAGAGCACTCTTGTAGGTTCGGGCGGATGTGCCGTACTCTCTGGTCATGGACTCTATGAGATCTATTGTGGCCTTGTTATGTCTGGCGAGTTCCGGGGAGAGGACGATTAAGGTCAGGGCTGGCTGGTCAGGGATATCACTGCTCTTGGCCGGGAATATGACGGTCTTGAGGCCGTTGTTTTCGTGGAAGGTCCTCTCGATGGCTTTTCTTACATGCTCATCCATGGAGGGTTTGTCGATGACGGCTTTCTTATCGGCTATGATTTTGTTGAGGTTAGGCAAGAGGCTGAAGCGGTAGCTTGCCGCCAGCACCGATAAGAAGTAGCATTTGTCTGAGAGGGTTTCCAGGACCGTCTCAACGTTGCCTATATCCAGATCCGGCTCTGCCACGGACAGCCTGATCTCAGGCAGGGTTGCGTCGGTTCCGTGGGTCTGGCCACCGTTGGACTCGAAAAATATCGAGGTTGCAACCTTACGGTGCAGCCTTGCTCTCTTTATGGCGGGATTGGCCTCCCTGTCCATCTGGACGGCATGAGAGTCGACCTTGCCGATGATGTCTGTGGTAACTGCTCCTTCCAGGCGGTCCTCGCCCAGCTGCTCGAAGACGGCCGCCCGAAAGAGGGGGTCGTCCAGGGGGGCTGTGCCCAGGCCGATGAGAGCATCAGGGTGAGCACCCTTATAGTTTTCTTGAAACGCCTTGGAGACCCAGAGGGCCAGGAGCCTTAAGACGCCGCGCGTCCTCTGGAACTTGGGCAGAGCCTGCCACTTCCTTTCGAAGACGGAGAGCACTATGGGGTGGAAGGGATAGGTGGCCTCGAAGGATTGCTGGGCATGATCTATGGGGAACCAGCCGGGAAGCTGATGTCTGTTTACTCTGACCCATTCCGCGTATTTCTTGCAGGTCTGGATGGCATCTCTGGATAAGACGACCTTTCCCTCCGGGGTGAGAGACTGGCCATTCCACTGGAAGAGCCTGCGTCTGATGATCTCGGATGTATCCGACTCGGCGGATACGATCATGGGCTTGCCCACCCGGTCGAGGAGCTTCTTAAAGCGGACGTAATCGGAGTAGTCCTCTTCCGTCATCTCCGTCTCCGACTTGGGAACGGAGACTACCAGGACGGCCTTATCCATGCCGCTGATGGTCACAGAGAGGTTTTGCAGGAAATCGTAAACCTGGTTGGACAGGCCTGTCTTTCGATAACGGCTCACGTAGTTCATCAGCTCGTCTATGAGGATGAGGCAGGGGGCATCCTGGGGAAGGAACTTCTGGATGACGTCGCCCCCTGGAGCAATACCCTCTTTCTCGTGCGCCTCAACTTTGGAGAAGGCTTCGGCTCCTCCCAGTTGGAAGGCAATCTCGCCCCAGGGCGTCTTTCGCAGCGGCTCGCCCTCTCCACCCCGGCCGGTCAGGGAATCGAATTCCGTGCCCACGAAGACGGCTACGGCTGCCCCGGGCACGCTGTCAATCCCGGCCCGGTCGAGGATCTTTTGCACGCCCCTCCAGCGATCGGCAGCAGCGCCGTTGCTGGCCAGGTGGTAGAGCAGGGTCAGAGCGTGGGTCTTTCCCCCGCCGAACTGGGTGGCCATGTTGAAGACGGCGGAGGTCTCGGTCTTCTCCCCGGAGAGGCGGCGGACGGCCTGGGCGGCCAGGTCCGTTAAATTATTGGTGAGATAGGTTCGGTCAAAAAATCGCTCAGGATCACGATAATCGGTAGGAGCTTTTCGGTCTCTCACCTGGTCGAGGTGGACGGCGAACTCAGCCGCGTCCAGAGGCTTTCCTTCACGCAGGTCTTCACGGGGGTCAGCAGCCTTATGCCAGGGTACGAGCGCCATTTTCCAAAATCTCCCTCGGGAAGACTGGCCTATATAACGTTAAAGGTTCCGGTGTTCTTGTCGAGCCGCCACCACTTGAAGAATCCAAAAGGAAAGGTGGCGGAGTCGTTTCTGCTGCCCACCACTACCAGGGTTTCGCCCAGCAGGTTCATGCGCCGCTCAATGGGCAGGGCCCGGATCACCTCCCTATTCAGCATGCGGACCAGGGCCGGGCCCTGCTCAGGAAGGCGGCGGTAGCAAAAGACGATCCTCATTTCGGCCATCACGCAGAGGACCTTCCAGAGGGAGTAGGCGATGCGGTCCTCATTCGGGCTGTTCTCCAGCTCGAAGACGGCTACGGGAAAGCGCCAGGCGGAGCTTTGGGGCGCGAAGGCCATAACATCCAGTTTCAGGTATTCGCTGTGCGGGATGGGCAGGATATCAAGCTCGTGGCCGATAGCCGCCGCCTGCCAGCCCAGGCTCTCGCAGCTAGAGACGACGGCATGGGTGAGGTAGGCCGTCCAGTCGGAGAGCTGCTCATCCATGGCCGCTTCCCTGAGCAGGTGGATGTTATCGTGATGCTGGACGGTCCGAACGAATGCTTTTTTCCATTGGCTGGCTATCATGCGAAGTTGGTCCTGTGGTGGATGATTTTGACTCAATATGGTTTTTTGCGGCACATTCCGGAAATAAAGAATGCTTTAGATAACAAAACGATTGTGGAGGAATGAATCCCGGAATTAAACCCTCAGGATCGCCTGGATCATTAAATATCTCAATGTATTTTATCTCTATTGCAAAGCCGATTTGGGCATCTTGGAAATAAAGGAAGAACTCAGCTTCATTCATCCCGGAAAGGTGCCCCAATTGCTTCCACAAGGCTTCAGGGCTATCTCGGATTATGCTGCCTATCTCAAACACACCAATTATCTTTTTTATGGGCGATGTTGCATAAATATAAGCATGTTCTACACATTTGTTTTTAAAAATATATTTTCTGAACTCATATCTTTTTGCTCCGCTCAATATCAGCTCAGCATATTTCGGCTTAATGGACAGTATAACGTTCATCGATGCCACCCATATCCTTTATGCGTGCATACTTTCCGCTGGATATCTCCATTGCCGATTGGGGTGCTGCCTTAATGACTTGACACTCAATTAGCCTATCCAAGTCTACCGGTTTTTTAAAATGGAAATGGTGCCTGAAAAGGAAAATCGATACAGGATTTCGTTCTATCCATCTATCGATTTCTTCACGGGTGAAAACGGTTCTCTTCCCAACGAGTTGAAGAATCTGTCCAGAATCTTCTATGCCAATGTGAACTGATTCTACTACCCCAAGTGAAGTTACAGCTTGCTCATCTTCCGATCTATAGAATAATATGAGATCTCCACGCTTCATTGCCTTAATATTTGAATGTGAAATGTAAGCTTTTTTAATCGTATTTCCTTCAACTACGAACTCGTCTGCGTATTCAGATAGCGTAATCTGTCGTTTGGAATAGTCGGTAAACAGTTTGTTATGATAACCCGGCCGAATAGGAACGACGAACTTCTTAACATAATCTCCATCGTAAAAACTTGGGTAAAATATTTTAGATACTTCAATTGGAGATAAGCGTTTTGCATCATCATCTACCACCAATTTTTTTATAAAAATATCTTCTCCATTATTCTTTACAGCTGCTTTATTGAAGCCATATTCTGATATCAGTTTGACTAATGGATCATTGGATTTGGTAAAATGGGTTAGATATATCTCGCTTATGTTGTTCTTAACAGAAACATCAACAGCCATCTTAATGAATAACTCGCCAATTTTATGTTCTATAAAAGTAACCTTTAGCATTGAAACTTTGAGCCTCTTTTTTTCGGGGAGCGGCGGCTTTGAATCCTCGATAGGTTCAGCTTCTAATTTGTATATGAGAATTGCGCCAATTCTGCCGTTTTTCCTGTAGTATACCCAGCTCCTTCGCCCTTCATATGAAATCTTTTTGAACCAACCTTCAAACTCAGGCATGTATTCTTCCTTCAGCGAGTCGAAAATGGGATCATCATAATTCAAATCTCGAACAAATTCTCGTTTCAATGGAAGTGGTGCTATTTTAGTGTCTTTATTTATATAATTAATAAATATTTGCAATGCTTCTTCGACCAGAAGAACTCTGTCATCCAATTCCATTTTGGTGGCATCTTTGTGGATGTCTCGATCTTCTGTTACGATAAAGTCCTCTTTTTCCAAATCTTTCAGAGACAACTCTCCAATAATTACCTCTGCCTCTGCATCTTTTAAAGCAGCTAATAGATCTTGAAGATTATTTAGAAGAACATTATCCGTCCTAATCTCAAAGATCTTGCTATCCAGCAGAATCTTCATTTTTTATCCTCGCTGATTTCTTGCATTTGCATGATTACTATTCATAGGTTAATTTCGGTTTATAATTTTTTATTCTCTTAGGCCCATATAAGTCTGACGTAAGCACTTCGAAAGTAATCGCATTATATCCCCAGTCCCTTCTTCCTGGCCAGCACCCCGTCCACCCAGCGCTTCTCCTCGCTGCCGGGCGGATAGAGAGCGGACAGGGACTGGGCCAGGCTCCACAGGCTCTGCTCTCCGCCCAGCTCTTCCATAAATTTTTTAAGTGCATCGCTTCTGCCTTCGGCAAAGAGGAGCATGGCCTGGTGCAGCCGGTCCAGCACAGTTGATCCGGGCGTATCCGGCAGGCCAAGCTCACCGGCGGCCTTGGTCTCCTCCTGGGTTGCCACAACTCCGCCCAAAAGCGTGGTCTGCTGCTCTTTTTTCTTCTTTTTCCCTCTTTTAGCGGCAGGGGCCTTCTGGCCGAAGAGAATGCCAGCCCGCTCCGATACCGGCAGCAGCCTGGCCTTGTCTCCCTTCACCTCCACCACGCCGGTCAGGCTCTCCAGGTGGGCGCCCAGGCCCTGAGCGATCTTTCGGGCCGCATCGTACTCCAGGACAAAGCCCGACATCTTGCCGCCCTTTCCGGAGGGCTCCTCGGCGGCTTCGTCAGCTCCCGCCTCGCTCTCCGCAGCGCTGCCTCCGTTGGCCCCGGCAGAAAGGGTCCACAGCCACATGGCCGTCAGCCGGGCATCCTCCTGCAGACCCGTAGCCTCGGCTCCGGAGAAGATCATGCCCAGGGCCTCCCGGGAGACCGCCGCCCAGACCTCTTCCAGGTATTCCTTGAGAGAAACGACCTCGCCGCTGGCCTTCTCTACCCTTGAGTAGCGGCTGTAGATCTCCAGGGCCGGTCCCAGGCAGGAGAAGATGGCATCGGCGCCCACCACGCCCTCGGCAGCCAGGCCGGGCAGCCAGGCATGGATGCGCTGGGGAAGCTCGGAGAGGACATCGCTCCAGTAGCCCACGTCGTCCTCTCGGACGGAGCCGTCCGGGTTCTCACGGGGACGGCAGACGAGGTGAATGGAGGATGCGAGGGCGGCTGAGTCTTGTGCACGTAACCTTCCTGGACGTTCTGTATCTATTGGCCAAGAACCCGTGAAGATCCACCCAGCTTCAATCATAGCTTGAAGCATGGCCTCCCAACCGCCTGTAGATTTATGAGCGAAAACAACTATCCCAAGGCCGTCTGGAATTAGAATACGTCGACCTTCCTGCATAGCCTTGGTCATACTTCTTTCAAAGAATTCTTGGTTCTTGCCTTTTGTCTCATCTACAATACATTCATCGCTTTTGCAAGAGAGATTTTCTTGAAACAGCTTCGGATGCAGATCTCCGGTCAGTCTCCTTAGCCATACATAAAAAAAGTCGGATAAATCTGCGTAAGGCACAGCATCGTAATATGGAGGGTCTGTCATAAAAATTGATGCTGCATCATCAGAAAGCGAGTGATCTGTAGCAGATGTGCTTTCAACAAAACCTTGGTTTTTAGAGAATAAGAATGCATTAAAATCGATTCCCTTGCTCACAAGATTAACATGGCTCATCCAATTTCCTGTGCTATCAGAAAAAATGCCTACTTCAGGAAAATCCCATGTCATTGGCAACGCCTGTCTGCCAAAAACATGCTCGATTTTTTCTCCTACTGTGTTCCAAACAGTCAGAGATGCATTTTTATCAACCATTCTATCAACGGCCAGTGCTAAACATGCTTGAAGAGAGGTTGCAATTCCCGAGTCACCTTTAGCTCGCATCCTCTCACCAGCCTCCCTTACCAGTCGCACCAGCGTGGTAAGCGCCAGGGCCTGCCTGGGTGTGAAGAGATTGCCCCATTGCTCCATGCCGTAAAGTTGCACTCGAAAACCCAAGGTTCCTTGCGGTGGCAATGGCTCGTCCGGCACCAGGCTCAGCGCCCCTTTGTGTGCCGCCTTCCTCCGCTCCAGCTCCTCTGCCGCCCTTCTCACTGCCTCCATATCCCGCTCCGTGGGCAGCCGGTAAAACCGCCCCTGCTGCCCCGGCTTTGTCGTCACTACGCAAAAGAGCCTGGCATCGGCTGCTCCGCCCCGCCGGGCCTTGAGCTGCTTTCTTACCGAAGCCACGGGCGTGGTGTAGCCGCAGACCGGACAGGTGGCCGAGCCCCGCCGCACTGTGCCCTCGCCCACATCCTGGGCCTTGACATCCGGCACTATCTGGAAATCGACCCGCTTTTTCACCGGGTCGGGGATGAACTTCAAAGCCACAGAGCGGCGGCTCTTTTTGGCCAGCCACAAAGAGCGCATGAGCGGCACCTCCGCCCCGCAGCCCGGCCCCTCGCAGGTGATGGTGCGGGCCCACAGGTAGGCAATGGGCACCGCCCCATCCGGGTCTTTCGGGTAGAACTCTCCCAGCTCCTTCTCGGCCTCGATTTTGATCCACTCCCCCCATTTGCGCACCTCATCGGCCAGCTTCTGGCCGTACTTGGGGATGTACTCCAGGACGACTTTGTTGAGCAGCACCGCCACGGGGTTCAGGTCGCTGGCAAAGGCATCCGCTCCCACCCGCAAGGCTTCCAGAGGTATGGATCCGCCCCCGGCAAAGGGGTCCACCACCAGGGGACGGGTGCCGGGCGCGCCTCCCAGGGCCTCGTGGGCGGACTGGGTCAGGGCCCGGGCCGTCTCCAGGTACTCTTTTTTGGTTGAGTTGTCCCAGTTGGCAAAGTCGGCGATGAAATCCAGGAGCGCTTTTCGCAGCGCCAGAGGCTCGGAATAGTCCAGGTCGCTCCTGCCGATGGGATTGCAGAAGCGGGCCATGATGGCCGTCGCCTCCTCCCGGAACCTGAGGGGGCAGTCCTCCTGGGCCGGGTCGGGCCAGAGGGCGGCGCAGATCACAGCCCGGCAGGCAGCCAGAGGTCGGCGGGCCCACCAGATGTGCAGGGTGGAGATGTGGCCGTGCCGGATGGACTTCTCCCGGCGGGCGTGGGCGCTGATGCGCTTGATGGGCAGATCGACCTCGATGAGGCGCTTGGGGTAAGTGGTCATTTATTGTCTCCATCTTTTGGTCATAGACTCATATGTTTCATGGCTTGGCCGATAATCTATAGGTCGTGACCTATATTCTAAAGGTCATGACTCATATGCTATAGGTCAAATCCATAGATTCCGGTTGGTTCATTATAACTCAATTCGTCGATACGTAATAGACCCAGCGAGGCGGCTTTCCTTCCGGCTTTATTTTGTCTGCGGCTCTCATCCTCTCCAGGAGTCGGCGCGCTTTTGTATCAGATATTCCCAGCAACTGCACCACCTCCCCGCGAGTTATTCTTCCGTGGGCTGAAACATACTCCATTACCATTTCCTCTTGCCTGATGCGGTCAAACCCGTCCACCTGCGCAGGCCCTATCGGCAAACCCAGCTTCTTGCGCATCTCTGAAATTCAGTTAGCAGATCCGCTTATCGGTTTTTTCGCTGGCCACAATCAGCCCATCATGCGTCGGTCGGATTTAGACTCCCTCTCCAGGGATTCTCCCGCATCGATAATCTCCATCACGCGGTTTGCATCGATCATTTTGGGGCTCCTAAAATACTGTCTGCACCCACGTGATAATGCTCGATCTTTACCAGAGGCTTCCAGCCCAGCTTCACCGGATCCTGGATAATGTGAATCTCGGGCCGGGAAGAGCAGTTGAAGACCACGTAGAGCCAATAGTCTTCCTTGAGCCGCTCCGCCGTCCTGTACTCGTTAGCCGTGAGTGCAATCTCTCCCACGCCTGCCCGGCCTTTGACCTCGATAAACCTGATCTCTATAAATTCCTGGGGGTCCTCGGGATGAGGCCTGCGAGATTTTAGGTCGTAACCTCTGTTCTCCTTCTCGACGCTCTGCACCTGCCAGCCTCGAGCCTCCTCGTGGGCCATAACCGCCTGGACGGCGATCCTCTCGATCTCCTCATCCTCCACCATTGGGGCATTGCCGGGCAGCATGGCCTGCGGATAAGGCAGCACCCAGGCCCTTCCCAAATGCTGAATATCCGATATGGCCAGGTGGCGTTCCTGTCTCAGCTCCACCCTTCTCTTTTCAAGCCGGGCCGCCAGGTCGTCTATGCGATCCTCAGCAGATTTTATGTTGGCGGCTATAGGCTGGCTGGTAATCCCTGCCTGCTGCTTTTCCAGCAGGTCCGCCAGGATCAGGTTCTGCCGGACAATCAGCTCATTGAGGCTGATCTCCATGTGTTTTTCTATGGCCTCAATCTCTCTTATCCTCTCCAGGCTGATCTCAGCCAGGAAAGGCTGCAAGGCTTGCGTGAACATGAACTGCTCCACTCTGTCCCGGCCCGCCAGTCCGGATGCATCCGGAATGGATACCTTTTCCGTGCAGGGCAGCAGGTCCAGGAATATGGTAGGCTGTCGTACAGTCATGGCTCCATCAAGGTCCGTCTGGACCAGGAAGATGCGCCGGTGTATGACATTGCCCTTGCCATCTTTGACCGCTGCCGTGAAAACATCGAGCCGGTAGGGCTGCTTGCTGTGGAGATCAAAGAATGCGGCACCTTTTCTCATATCCTCTGCAGCCTGGCGCCGGGTGTATTCCCTGACCGCCTCGAAGAGAGGATGTCCGGGGGTAATCCACTCTGTGGTGGGATCGTCGGCCAGAAGGGCCTTGTCGAAGACCACCTGCTTGTATTCTTTTCCCAGCTTGCCGTAGCGTGATTCCTGCTCTTCTCCAATGGGCCAGATGGTTCTGGGAATCCTGCCCAGGCGGTAGATGTGCGACTCCTGCTTTACGCTTTTCATGGAAATGCCGGTCAGGCGGGCGGCTTGGGTGAAGAAGTCCTCGATCACCTCGGGGACAAGGCGCCTCTCCTTGGCCTCCTCCGATTTGCCAACGATGGCCGAGAGATTCAGCTCTTTCTTTGCGAGACTCTCCAAAAAGGAGCTGGTAATCTTTCGGAAGCGCTCGATGTCCACCTCCTCAACTATGCGGTTCTTGATGGCCTCCTCAGTAAGGCTCCTGGCATACATATCCCTCAGCATTCGCTCCAGCTGGTTGGCGGGCAGGACATCCCCCAGGACGTTGAATACCTTGCCCGTGTTGTGGGGATCAAGGTCTTTCTCGATCCTCTCTATCCTGTCCAGGAGCATCTGCAGCACTCGCCCCTCGCGGGTGTTGGTGGAGACGAAGTTGAAGATCAGGCAGTCCTTCTCCTGGCCGTACCTGTGGATACGCCCCATCCTCTGTTCGAGTCGCATGGGATTCCAGGGGATATCGTAGTTTATCATGAACCAGCAAAACTGGAGATTGATGCCTTCTCCCGCAGCCTCAGTGGCAGCCATGACCTGGCACTCTTCCTTAAAGGCCCTCTCTGCATTCAACCTCGTCCCGTGGGTGTCCCTGTCGCCTATCTTCATGCCTCCGTAGATCTGGGTGACGGAGAGACCCCACTCCCGCAGCTTGCCCAGAGGCCTTCCTTCGTTTCCATCACTGGCCAGATACACCAGGGTGTCCTTATGCTCTGTGAAGAGGAGAAGCTTCATCTTCGGGTCCTTGAAAATCCCCTGTTCGGTTAGGACCTCCTTCAGCTTCTTGAGCTTCGATTCGATCTCCTTTTGCTCCAGGGATTTGGCCTGGTCTATCAGCCTGCCCAGGTTGAAAATCTCCTCCTGGAGCGATGCCGGATCCAAGGAAGCAACAGCTCCCTCCAGATCCTCCATGATCTTCTGCTGCTCCTCCTCTGTAAGCTCATCGTAATCATCCGGGATCTTCCTCAAAATCTGCTGCTGGCGGAAGGCTTCCGGATCTTCCAGGATCTTTTCTCGCTTCTCCTTTATCCGCTCCAGGCTGCGCCGCAGAGCATATATGCTGGAAGCAAAGCGCCTCTGCAGCATGGCCATGGTGAAGCCCAGGGCCCGCCCTCTGGCTGAATCGTCCTTGGCAGCCTTCATCGACTGCTGCTCTACGTACTCGGTCAGAGAATTGTAAAGATCCCATTCATCGCTGTCGATCTCGAAGGTGATTGTCCTGACGAGGCGCCTGGTGAAAAGGCTCTTGGCCTTGCCTGTATCCGGATCAGGGAAGGTGACCATTGCTTCCTTGACCCTGCGCAGGTAAAAGGGGGCCTCACGATGCTTCATAGCCTCTTCAAGGCTCTTTACATCTGCATAGACGTCCTTGTCCAGGAGCCTGAGGAAGAGACTGAAGTTGGCTGGATCGCCTTTGTGCGGTGTGGCGGTCATCAGCAAGAAGTGATCGGTCATATCCGATAGGGCCTCGCCGAGCTGATACGCCAGGGTCTTATGATCGAGGCTGTAGGCGCTCATCTTGTGGGCCTCGTCCACGACGATGAGGTCCCAGTGGCTTCTCAGGAGGCTTTCTTTAGCGTCCTCTATGTTGGCTACCCAGGGCATCGATGTAACTACCTGGTTCTTCTCCTGCCAGGGATTGATGCCGTAATCCGCTCTGAGGATATCACCTCTCATGATCTCGAATTGTTCGCGGAACTTATCCTTCATCTCGCGCTGCCACTGGAAGGTTAAATTGGCCGGCACAACCAGGAGGATGCGTTTGATGAGCCCCCGGATCTTTAGCTCTTTGATGAGGAGTCCGGCCATGATGGTCTTGCCAGCGCCTGGGTCGTCTGCAAGAAGAAAGCGAATTCGTGGAAGCCTGAGGAAGTAATCGTAGACCGCCTCTAGCTGGTGGGGTAGTGGATCGACTCTGGCTATGGATAAGCTGAAGTAGGGGTCGTATTCGTAGGCAAGGGCCAGTCTCATGGCTTCAACTCCGAGGCGGAAGTTGCTGGCGTCGCCGTCGAAAGCCTCCTCTTCAGGAGTTATTATCATTGTGGCAAGCTGTTCTGCCGAGAGGATGGGGTCATGGAGCTTTCCGGTGTTCAATCCTTTGCCGATCAGCTTAACAACCTCCCCCATGGGTATTAGTGTGATCACCTGAACTGGCTCTGGAAAAATTGGCCCTTTTAATATCATATTCGGCTTTATCTCATTTAATAAATCGATCACCGTGATTGCATCCTCCCATTAATTTGCGGCTATTTATCTAATCGTAGCCTATGCACAACTTCATAGTTTTTAGAGATTGTGAGTGATAAATCCATGCTGAATTTTAAAAAATATGGTGTTTGATCTCCAGCTCATTACTGTTGATCATCTCTTCACACCATCGCAGCTTCCTTTAAAGAGGCAGACGATGGCTGTCGCCAGGAGCACAGCCATGATGCCTGTCAGGAATATGCCGTCGA
>JAFGNK010000100.1 GCA_016927055.1 Methanotrichaceae archaeon
AAAAAAATGTCGTTCTGACTTTTATGAGCGCAATATTTGGTGAGAAGCTGACCTTTCCTCAAGAAAAGGGACCGGAAGTCGAACTGGTAGTCCACGGCGACGAATTTTATGCTCAATATGAGACAGAAGAAGGCTACAGCGTGATTTACGACAAGGAGCTGGGCATATTTTGTTACGCCTTCTTGAAGGATGGTGCCTTTTTTTCCAGCAAAATTCCCATAAGTAGAAGTCCACCCCAGGATCTGGAGAAGCATCTGCAAGAAGCGGATGACATTCGCCTGGCCAAAGCAGATCAGAGCGCCAAGAGAAAGGGATGGTAGCCTTAGCAATGCTTCGATAGACATTTCTTAAACAAATCTAAATATTCGAAGGTACAACATAAACATTTACTCTAAAAAAACAATAGAGGATAAAGAGGGAAGCATGCCATGAGCGCAATACTAGGGGAGTCGTTGCTCTTTCCCCAGAGGAACGGACCGCAGATCCGGCTGACGGTCTTTGGTGATGAGTTTTACAGCTACCTGGAAGACGACGATGGTTTTTCGGTAATCTACGACACAGAAATAGGGTTGTACACCTATGCTCGCCTGCTGGGAGGAATGCTGATCTCAACCGGCGTTCCCTTGCCCCAGGGTCCACCGGCCGGCGTGAAAAGGCATCTGCGAGAATCACAGGAGGTTATCGCATCCAAATTCGAGGAGAGATACGCCCGCAATTACGCAAGCAGAGATGGTGTCGCCCGCGTTTTCGGCAGAAATATGGGCCTGCTGGAAGGGCGAAGAGTGGATCAGGGAAAAGTAGTGGGCTTGACCATTCTGGTTCAATTCTCGGACATCAAGACCTCCATAACCCCCGCCGACGTTTCCGAAATGCTCAATACGCCGGGATATAAAGGCAACGGGAATTTCTGCTCAGTGCGGGACTATTTCCTGAAAATGTCCAACGGAATGCTCGATTATTCCAATGTGGTGATCGGCCCCATAACCCTCAGCCACGAGAAGCAGTATTACGTAGAGCATCCACTTGTCGAGGAGACATTGCAGGCGGCGGCACGCACCGGCATAAATCTAAAGCAATTCGACAGCAAAAGACTGGGATACATCGACGCCATCAACATCCTTTATGCAGGCAAATCGCTATACCAG
Source organism: Methanotrichaceae archaeon (assembly GCA_016927055.1). Taxonomy (GTDB): domain Archaea; phylum Halobacteriota; class Methanosarcinia; order Methanotrichales; family Methanotrichaceae; genus Methanothrix. Next base: position 1,146 of record JAFGNK010000100.1, read on the forward strand.
GGCGATTATATCTGGCCTCATAATGGCATCATAAACATAATGCTGGGAGATATGAGAGCCTACTTTTATATGCTCACTGGCCTTGGAGACGACAAGACGGAGCTATCCATCGGCACCTTCTGCCACGAGAACGGCCATATGCTCTGCCGCCTGCCGGATCTCTACGATTATGGCAAACGCGATGGAGACTTCCAAAACAGCGCCGGTTTTGGCAGTTACTGCCTGATGAGCTATGGAAATCACCTTAATAATGGAAAAACGCCCGCCCCGATCTGTGCATATCTGCGCAATCTGGTCTGCTGGTGCAACAACAAAGTAAGTTTGAATGAAGCAGGGGAGTATCAGGCTCGCCATGGCGACTATGGCACGGTATTAATCTACCAAACCGGCGAGGAGAATGAGTATTTCATTGTGGAAAATCGCAGCGCTCTTGATCTGGACGAAAACCTTCCCTCCAGCGGCCTGGCTGTATACCACTGCGATATCTTCGGCTCAAACGAGTGGCAGGGCGGAACGCCACAGCAACATTACCAGTGCGGATTGCTCCAGGCAGACGGACACTTGGACCTGGAGAGGAACAGAAATGAAGGAGATTCAGGCGACCTCTTCGACAGAATCGATGGCCTTGCCCTTTCCCATGATACCGTGCCCTCATCCTGCCTTTGGGATCGCTCCGAGTCCGGGCTGACTATCTCCAATATCAGCGAGCCGGGGCCGGTTATAAGCTTCCGGACGGGACCGGTGAAATCCGCAAAGGTTGCCCGGGGAGAAGCAGTGCCGGCTGCTATGATCAAGGACAATGATCCACAGGGTGCGTCCAGCGTTATCACTCTGTCCGAGAAAGGCAAGATTTGCGCCCTGCGAGTCTCTTTAGACATAACACATACCTACATTGGCGATCTGAAGGCAGAGCTCATTGCCCCATCCGGCCAGAGGGCTGTGCTACACAATCGCGAGGGCGGCAGCAAGGATAACCTGATATTAACCTACGATTCCGAGAGCAAGAAAGAGCTGAAAGCATTCCTGGGCCTGCCTTCCCAGGGAGACTGGACATTGTGGGTGGCCGATCAGGCAAGAATAGATACAGGCAAGCTGAATCGGTGGTCGATCGAGCTGGAGCTTGAGGCTACGGCTGGCTCGGCAAGCTATGATGCAGCCCCCGATATGGACATACCCGACAATGATCCGACTGGAATCGGCCATGCCATAATGGTAGACAGAGAGGGCGTGGTCCAGAGCGTCAAAGTTTCCGTTGACATCGGCCACAATTATGTAAGCGATCTGAGGGTAGAGCTATTCTCCCCAGGCGGAAAGAGAGCCGTGCTTCACAACGCCACAGGCAGCGGTAAGCCCAATATCGTAAAGACATTTGAGGCAAAGGACGTTGCCGATCTGGCGGGCTTCAAGGGCCAGCTCTTGAAAGGCAACTGGATCTTGCGGGTGACGGACCTGGAGCAAAGGGATGTGGGCAAGCTGAACAGGTGGGGAATTGAATTCACATTCCTGGAGTAAAATCCCGGAGTGTAAATCCGGCATTTTCCATTTTTTATATTAGTGTCAGAATCATTTCAATAATAAGCATTCTTCCAGAAAGAGAAGTCAAAGATCAAATTATTAGTCACGGATGAGACCCAAGACAATTGAGCAATCCAAAAGAGTGATAGCAATTGAAAATTCACTACCTTCAACACGTACCCTTCGAGGGTCCGGCCAATATCGAGGCCTGGGCCAAATCCCGAGGCCATGACCTCTCCGGCACGCGGCTATTCTCGGATGAGAAGCTTCCGGAATTAGCCAATTTTGACTGGCTGATAGTTATGGGCGGTCCCATGAATATCTATGAGCATGACAAATATCCCTGGCTGGTGAGAGAGAAGGAGTTCATCGGTCAAGCCATAGCCAGAAGCAAGATCGTCCTGGGCATCTGCCTGGGCGCTCAGCTCATGGCCGATGTGCTGAGCGGTATTGTGCAAAGAAACGAGTACAGGGAGATCGGCTGGTTCCCGGTTGAGCTTACAGAAGAGGCAAAAGCCTCACCGCTCTTCGCTGCCCTGCCTGAGAGGTTTACAGCACTGCACTGGCATGGCGACACCTTCGAGATCCCTGCCGGCGCGATGCGCGCCGCAGAGAGCCAGGCCTGCCCAAATCAGGCCTTTGTGCTGGGAAAGGCCGTAGGTCTGCAGTTTCATCTGGAGTCTTCCCAGAGCAGCATAGCCAGTCTGCTGCAAAACTGTGCCGACGAGTTGACAGAGGGACCGTATGTGCAAAAGCCGGATGAATTACTGGCACAGCCGGACCAGTATTCCCAAATTAGAGGCTTGATGGAGCGGTTCCTGGATAATATGGAATCTTTGCCGGTCAATATTTAATGCACCTAACAATTCTCTGCCGGGCCTTCATTTTTGCCCCGCACCATTGTGCTTGTGCCCTTTTTCTGCCAGACCCGCCTTCTGGAAGCATAGCGGTGCGACGAATGCCACCCAAAGCCCGGCCAGCACCGCCCGCAGGTAAGACACAGCCCAGGCAAAGGAAGAGATCGCCCCCAGCCCGTACCAGATTATCACCAGTCCTGCCATTCCCAGAAGGTATCGCAGCAGCTTCTGGCGGGCGGGCCCTTCTGCGCAATAGCCGCCCTGCTGCTGCAAGAGAGCGTATCCACTGGCCACGCCGAAGAGCAGGCCCGCTGCCTGCAAGGCGTCTTTGGCGCTGAGCGGATCGACGGACGCAGCCGCTTCGGCCAGAGAATAAGCTGCCCACAGCTCCGGCATTTGCCAGTCCGCAAGAATGGATCGGCTCAGCGCAAAAAAGCCGAGCATTGCCAGGGATGCGGCCAGCGAAATTAGAATCTGCATCATAAGGGATTGCCGGGAGAGACTTTCCCTCAGATGCGACTCGCCGTAGAGAAAGGCACACAGCAGCAGGCCACCGGCAATCCAGCCTGCTATCACATCCTGAGGGAAATGCACACCCAGATAGATGCGAGAGAGGCCAATAAACAGCGAGAGCAAGATGGCCGCCACCCAGGCACGAGAGCTATGCAAGCGGCAGGCCAATAGCCCCCAGAAAGAGACGGCGATTTGCGCATGCCCGGAGGGCAGGCCAAAGCTCGGCTCTCTTGCCCAAACCTCAACCTCCCGGCTCACCCAGTAGGGCCTGGGGCTGTGCCAGAGGACTTTCAGGATGACATTAAATCCGTAGCTGATCGTCAGGATCAGGCCCAGACGAAAACCCAAGGCAGCACTGTAGCACCAGTAGACGGCAGGCAGGAGAAGCAAAAAGAACTCTTTTGTGCCGAGAAGCGATGCCAGCTTCATCACAGGAAATGCCCAGAGAAAACTTTGCAAATACAGGATCAATCCGATATCAGTTTCCACCCGAAATCTTCTTTCACGTAAATATTTAGTCTTAATGCCCCAGTCTTGCACTCTTATCCTGGCACAATTAGCTATTTAAGCCGAAATTTCCATTTATAAATAATGATCTTCCAGATCCTGGACGCCAACTACACCTATGATTCCAAGAGAGAACCTCTGGTGCAGCTCTTCGGCACCACTCCAGAGGGCAGGAGTGTCACCTGCCGTGTAGCTGGCTTTCGCCCCTACTTTTATGCGGGTGTGGAGGAAGGACTTCTTAAGAGCGCCATTGAGGAGCTTTCTGCACTGGGACTGGATGTAGAGGTGGTGGAACGCTTTGAGCCCATCGGCTTTCAGGCCACCCCAAAGAAGATGCTCAAGATCACCACCCACGACCCCAAAGAGGTGAGAAGTCTCAGGGAAAGGGCAAAAGAGGTAGTCGGCATCAAGGCCGTCTACGAAACCGACATTCTCTTTAAGAACAGGTTTCTCATCGACCGGTCCTTAGGTGGCATGGGATGGGTGGAGGCACCCCTGCCGGAATGGACAATGGACCAGCAGGCCTCCACAGCAGCCACCTCTGCACTACCACTTGTAAACGTAGAGTCCCTGCACCCGGTGCAGCATGAGGCCAACGCACCGCTGCGCTTTATGAGCTTTGACATCGAGTGCCTGCCCGACCAGGGAGAGATGCCCAAAGCGGAAAAATCACCCGTCATTTTAATCAGCATGGCCTTTGAGCCGGAATATCAGGGCAATTCCGACCTGGTGCTGGTGGGAAAGAATATCGAATGCCCTCGACCGGACACACGAGCCTGTCTGGATGAGTACGATCTTATAGCCCAATTTGTCGCCATCATTCAGGGCTACAATCCAGATATCCTGGCCGGCTACAACTCCAATGAGTTCGATTTTCCCTATTTGCAGGAGAGGGCCAGACAAAAGAACGTCGAGGCGCGGGTGGGCCGGGACGCCAGCTCCTGGTATATAAGAAAGATCGTCAACAGAACCGACGTCTCCGTTACCGGACGGGTAGTGGTGGACCTGCTGCCCATCATCCGCTCCTCCTACAGCCTCAAGCAGTACACCCTCAGAAACGCGGCTGCCGAGCTTCTCAAGATGGAGAAGTACGATGTGAATCCCAATGAGATCGAGACTCTTTGGGCAGAGGGAGGGGATGGCGAAGGTCTGCGCCGCTTCATCAGCTACTCCCGACGAGATGCCGTACTGGCTCTGCACATGTTGCTCGACCTGCGACTCATGGACAAGTATATAGCTCTCTCCCAGGCCAGCGGCTCATTGCTGCAGGACATCGTGAACGGCGGGCAGTCGGGCATGGTGGAGAATCTGCTCTTGCGCCGCTTCCGCGAAAGGAAACGAGTAGTGCCACCCAAACCCGATTCGGCCGTCTCGGACGAGCGCCATGTTGAGAACGAAGACCTGAAAGGGGGGGCCGTTCTGGTGCCGGAGAAGGGGCTGGTGGAAGATGTGGTCATCTTAGACTACAAGTCCCTCTATCCCACCATCATGATGGCCCATAACCTCTGCTACTCGACCGTATTAAAACAGAGCTCGCCGGCCGATGACAATGCAATAAAGGCGGACATAAACGAAAACATCATAACTGCCCCCTCTAAAGGCAGGTTCGTCTCTTCCCAGGTCTCACCCGGCATCGTGCCTGCAGTCTTGCGAGAGCTGCTCGATGAAAGGACCAAGACCAAGAAGCTGATGAAAAAGGCAAGCGACGATGAGCGCCGCTTCTTAGATGCCAAGCAGTACGCCATGAAGATTCTGCTCAACAGCTTTTACGGCTACTCTGGCTACGCCCGCGCCCGACTCTACAGCCTGGCACTGGCCAATGCCGTCACTTCATTTGGCCGTGAGAACATCCTGCGCACCAAAAAGATCATCGACGAGATAGTCTCGGTCTATGTGATTAATGGAGAGGTGGTCTTCAAGGATGCCCTGCCTTTCGGAAAAGCGGCAGAGAAATGCTTTGACCTCTCCGTGGTCTATGGAGACACGGACAGCGTCTTTGTGCGCCTGCGGCCTTCCGGGCCGGGGTCGGAGGCAATCTCGCTGGTGGATGCGGAGTTGATCGGCAGAAAGATAGCAGAAACAGTCACCTCCTCACTTCCCGAGCCCATGGAACTGGTCTTCGAGGCCTTCGCCCGGCGCGGCATCTTCCTGGCGAAGAAACGCTATGCTCTCTGGGTCTTCGAGCCGGCAGGCGAGGGCTGGAAGGATAAAATCAAGGTAAGAGGCATGGAGACGGTGCGGCGGGACTGGTGCGATCTGACCTCGAGGACGCTCAAGACCTGCCTGGAGCTGGTTCTCAAAGAAGGAAAGGTGGACGAGGCGGTGGATCATGTGCGCTCCGTTGTCATGCGGCTGCAGAATCTGGATCTTTCCCAGGATCCGGAGATCTTGCAGGATCTGATACTCACCCGCCGCTACACCAAGAGTTCCGGCTCCTACAAGAACAAGCAGCCGCACGTTCAACTGGTGGAGAAGATCAAAGAACGGGGCGGCACCATACCGGGCGTGGGCGACAGGGTGCCCTTTGTCATCGTCCAAGGGAAGAGGAGAAAAAAGAGCAAAGAGCTGTTCGTGGACCGGGCAGAGGATCCCGCCTTTGTTTTAGAAAACAACCTGCCACTGGACACAGAGTACTACGTGGAAAAGCAGATCTTGCCGCCCGTGCTGCGCATCTTCGAGAGCTTTGGGGTCACCAAGGACCGGCTCTGCGCCGGAAGAGGGCAGAGCAATCTTTTCAGCTTTTGCGAGGCGCCCAAAGAGCAGAAGCAGAAGTCTCTGTTTGATTTTTAAGCTGCTTTCAGTCTTCAAGGCAGACCTTTAAAAAAACACCTGGGTCTGTTTCATATTGGTCCAAGCGTTTATATTATATCCCCATTTAAATGCAGGACTGTTGCGCAATTTGCAGAATACCATCCAGATAAAAGGGCCAGGGATAACATACATGACAAGCCAGCAGAGAGAGACGGTGGGCATAGCATCTATTGGCTACTACATTCCAAAGAGCACTCTCACCAGCAGCGAGATGTCGAAGTTCTCCGGCATACCACTACAGGTCTTTAAAAATAATATAGGCATAGAAAAAAAGCACATCGCTGCCACAGATGAGCAGCCCTCGGATATGGGCATCCATGCCGCCAGAGAAGCGGTCCATAGAGCCGGGATAGATGCAAAAGAGATTGGAATCATCGCCTATTGCGGCGCCAGCTTTTACGACTATAGGATATGGTCGCCGGCAGCCAGGGTTCAGGCTGCTTTAGGGGCCGATGATTGCTACGCTTTTGAGGTCAAAAACGGCTGCAATGGAGGAAACTTAGGCATTAATTTGTGCAAGAACCTGGCATTAAGCCATCCGGAAAAGAAGTATGCTCTGGTTGTATGCTCTGAAAAGCTTTCGCCTTTCATCGACTACACCGATCCAAACTCCCTTTCTCTATTCATGGTTGGAGACGGGGCAGCGGCTGCTGTGCTCAAGAAAGGTGATGCGGAAAACCAGTTACTCGAATACGCCTCGCTGACGGATGGATCGACAGTCGATTGCGTTAAGGTTCCTATGGGCGGAACAAAGCTACCCTACACACATGGAGCGCACGATAGCCGAAGCAAATACATATGTGTGGATGATCCCGTGAGGCTTGATCGCATCCTATCCCAGACCTACCTGGACAATTATGTCAAGGTGATCACAAGAGCCGTGCATAAGAGCGGCTACTCAACAGAGGACATTGATTTTCTTTTCACCAATCAGGTCAAAAGAAGCCTCTCTAAGGATATTTTTCGATCAGTGGGCATAAGTGAGAAAAACACTCTTACCTCTATTGAAGACTATGGCCACATGGGCACGGTTGATACCCTCTTCAACCTGGGACGGGCGATGGAGCAGAAGTTGGTGAAGCCGGGCGATCTTGCAGTTATCGCAAGCAGTGGTGCGGGATTCACCTGGGCGGCCATGACGGTAAAGTTTTGCGAGACGTGAGAGTTGCCACACTCAAATCCTCAGAAGAGCTGGGCTAGTTGTAAGAAAAATTAAAAAAAAACAAAAGGCAACATGAGCCTTCATTTCGCTTTTTGCATTTTTGGCCGGAAAGATAGGCCAATTGTCTCCGCCTCAATTTCAGCCTAAAATCTCATTCTACCTGATCTCGGCATGATATTCCTGAAGCGATTTTACTCCAGACCTGCCCTTTGCAAAGGCGGCAATCCCTTTGGCAGCAGCCGACGCGGCAGCAATAGTAGTAATATACGGCACTTTGTACTTGATAGCCGCCTTGCGGATATAAGAGTCATCAAACTGGCTGGCTTTGCCGATGGGCGTGTTGATGACGAGCTGAATCTGACCGTTCTTGATGGCATCATCGATATTGGGCCGGCCTTCATGCAGCTTGAGAATCAGATCCGTCTTCACCCCATTGGCTGCCAGGAACTCATGGGTCCCCTGGGTGGCCTTGATCTCAAAGCCAAGACGGGAGAACTGCTGGGCTACACTAAGCGCCCCCTGCCGATCTTTGCTTGTAACGGTTATCAGTACGCACCCCCTATCAGGAAGGGTCTGTTTGGCCGCTTCCTCGGCCTTGCAAAATGCCATGGGAAAAGAGTCGGCCAGGCCTAAAACCTCGCCGGTTGACCTCATCTCCGGGCCCAATAGTGGGTCGACCTCAGGGAACATATTAAAGGGAAACACAGACTCCTTTACCCCAAAGTGCAGGAACTTCCTCTCCGTCAACCTCAGGTCCTGCAGCTTTTTGCCCATCATCAGCTCCGTGGCGATACGGGCCATGGAGATATTGCACACCTTCGAGACAAGGGGCACCGTGCGCGAAGCCCTGGGATTGGCCTCCAGAACATAAACCGTTTCCCCGGCAAGGGCATACTGCATATTCATCAAGCCCACGACATGCAGCTCTTTGGCAATCCTCTGCGTATACTCTTTGAGGGTTTTCAGGCACTTGGCAGGAATGCTTACCGGCGGAATCACACAGGCAGAATCCCCGGAGTGGATGCCTGCCAGTTCGATATGCTCCATCACGGCCGGAACAAACGCCTCGCTGCCATCAGAAAGGGCGTCAGCTTCCATCTCCAGGGCATTGTCAAGGAAACGATCGATAAGAATGGGTCGCTCCGGAGTAACATCCACTGCCGCCAGAACGTACCGCTCCAGCATCTCAACATCGTGGATCACCTCCATGCCCCGGCCCCCCAGGACATAAGAAGGCCGCACCATGAGCGGGTAGCCTATCCGGTTTGCCACCTCTCTGGCCTCCTCCAGGCTGCTGGCCATGCCCGACTCAGGCATGGGAATCTGCATCTTGTCCATCATCATGCGGAATCTGTCGCGATCCTCGGCCAGGTCGATGGCATCCACCGATGTCCCCAGAATCGTTACACCGGCATCAGCAAGCTCCCGGGCAATATTGAGCGGTGTCTGGCCGCCAAACTGAACGATCACCCCATCCGGCTTCTCCTCTTCATAGATGCTCAAGACATCCTCCACCGTGAGAGGCTCGAAGTAGAGCTTGTCGGAGGTATCATAGTCAGTGGAGACCGTTTCCGGGTTGCAGTTGACCATGATGGTCTCATAGCCCAGATCGCGAAGGGCAAATGCAGCATGAACACAGCAATAATCGAATTCAATCCCCTGGCCGATGCGATTGGGCCCTCCCCCCAGCACCATAACCTTATGGCCCCTGACGCCCACCTTTTCCGGTTCCCTGGGAATCGATCCCTTCGAATTTGATCGATCAGTCTTTGATCCGTTGTAGGTTGAATAATAATAGGCCTGATTTTCCACCCCGCTGACGGGTACCGGCTCCCATTCCTCTACAATGCCCAGGTTGCGGCGGGCAAGCCTGATTTCCGCCTCAGGGATGGAAAGCAGCTTTGCCAGGTACCTGTCGGCAAAGCCGTCTCTCTTGGCCAAAAGGAGAAGGTCGTCCGGGAGCATTTGGCCCTTGTACTTGCAGATCTTCTCTTCCAGATCCACCAGCTCTTTCATTTGCTCGATAAACCAGGACTTGATGAAGGTTAGTTCATGCAGCTCTTCGATGCTGGCGCCTTTTCTCAGTGCCTCATACATGATGAATTGACGCTCAGATGTTGCATTTTTCAGCATCTCCATAAGCTCTGAGAGTGGCCTTTGATTAAAATCCCGAGCATAGCCCAGCCCATACCGGCCGTTTTCCAGGGACCGGATAGCTTTTTGAAATGCCTCTTTGTAGGTCTTGCCAATGCTCATGACCTCGCCCACTGCCTTCATCTGCGTGCCCAACAAGTCCTGGACGCCTCTGAATTTTTCGAATGCCCAGCGCGGAAATTTAACCACAACGTAATCTCCGGAGGGCGTGTATTTCTCCAGGCTTGCATCCCGCCAGTAGGGGATTTCGTCAAGCGTCATGCCGCAGGCCAGCTTGGCGGAGATGAGAGCAATGGGAAAACCTGTCGCCTTGGAAGCGAGAGCTGAAGAGCGAGATGTACGGGGATTGATTTCAATGACAACGATTCTTCCCGTCTTTGGGTCGTGGGCGAACTGGATATTGGTCCCTCCTATGACCCGGATCGCTTCCACAATCTTGTAGGAATAGTCCTGCAGCTTCTTTTGCAGAGCAGGCGAAATGGTCAGCATGGGTGCCGTGCAATAAGAATCGCCGGTATGAACTCCCATGGCGTCAACGTTCTCAATAAAGCAAACTGTGATCATCTGGTTGTCGGCGTCGCGAACAACTTCCAACTCCAGCTCCTCCCAACCGAGCACCGATTCTTCAATAAGAATCTGGCCGATGAGGCTGGCCGCAATTCCCCTGCTGGCGACGGTGGCAAGCTCCTCCACATTATAAACCAGGCCGCCGCCGGTACCGCCCATGGTATAGGCAGGACGCACCACGACAGGGTATCCAAGTTCTGCGGCCACCCTTGCCGCATCCTCGACACTGTAAACGGCTGTGCTTTTTGGCACATCGATGCCCAGGCGATTCATGGTCTCTTTGAAGGCAATGCGGTCCTCTCCCCGCTCGATGGCATCAATTTCCACCCCAATTACCTTAACACCGAATTTTTCCAGGATCCCTGCACGGGCAAGCTCGGAGCTTAAATTGAGGCCGGACTGGCCACCCAAGTTCGGCAAAATGGCATCAGGCCTCTCCTTTTCGATGATCTGCGTCATTCGTTCTAAATTCAGAGGCTCGATGTAGGTGATATCAGCCATGGCAGGATCGGTCATGATGGTAGCAGGATTGGAGTTCACCAGAACAATTTTGTATCCCAGGCCCCGCAGAGCCTTGCAGGCTTGAGTTCCGGAATAGTCGAATTCACAGGCCTGCCCGATAACAATTGGGCCCGATCCGATGATCATCACTTTGCTGAAATCGTTTCGCTTCGGCATGTTTGTTATTTCCCATTTTGTGCTCTTAAATTTACCTATCCTGCGCCACTAATTTGACCATGGCTTGGTCGATTAAAGCCTATTGGATTCTTAACTCACGAATGATCATCGTTAACTAACGTGCTTAATAATCGTCGATATAATTATTAAGTGAGAGCATATATTATTTTGCAAAGCACGGAATTTATTTTTAACATTTTGACAAAGCAACTAAAAAAATAAGAAAACGTTATCAGTCGAAAGACTTAAGTACTTCGACATTCAACGAAATAATAGATCCCTGAGAAAAAAAATTAAATAGTCGAACGTACTGACATAAGATTAGTACCTAGATTGATTAGGGACATTTAAGGAGGTTTGTAATTGAAGACAGAATGTAAAGCCTTAGCGTTAGCTATTCTTTTATGTGGCTTAATAAACCCGGCCATGGGCCTCTCAGTTGGGTTAAGTACAGGAAATGGTGCCGAATCAGTCTCATCATCCACATCTTATAACTTAGATGATTCAGCCATGCTTCGAGAAGAAGCCCTACTGGATGAAAACAAGCTTTTCCAAACCAGAGAAGCGAAAGGCTTGGGAACCAATCATATTGAGCAATCCGTAAGCAGCGATAAATACAACACACACAATACAATTGACAGCTCAGGATCATTTGCCACCTCTGCCACAATCGCGGCATCCGCGAGCAGTGCCGGTCAAAATCAGAATCTGGCTGGTAGTGGCGATCTCATGGCCTCTATGCAGGCAACGACCGGATCCAGTGCTTCCAGCCAGTTGGTAGGAGTGGCTAATGGTGCATTATCCACCAAACAGGCCCTGGCTGCAGGTGAAGGCGCTTATTCCAACCAAAATTCAGCACTGAATGGAGACGCAGGCTACATCGAATCAATCACATCATCTCCAGATAACGATGTAGTTGTGTCAGGAGGATTTTCTGGCGAAGGCGACTTGCAAGCAGATCTATCAGCCGTTGCCGCAAAGAGCGCAGCCGTGAGCGGCAGCGCATCCATTCTAGGACTGCCCACACTTGACGACGATAATCTTCAGACACTATCCTCTGGAGAAATGGCGATGTCCGTGGATGCTATATACTCCAATCCCAAAGGCAAACTTGGCACCTTAGGACTTTACGCCGCCAACAACAAGAAAAATCCAGTCGGCAGTGAATCGTCTAACCTGCTTACTGCCCCAGTATCTACCACAACCGGCGGAGATGCTGATGCCTATGTCCTGACGGGCTGGAGATGGAATACCAAGAATCCTCAGCTCAAATTCGTGTTGAGAAATGACGCTTACCTCAAGAGCGAGGGGCTTACGGCCAGTAATGTGCAAAGCGCCGTCACGACCGCAGCCAATACATGGGACGCGGCCACTAACCAGAACCTCTTTGCTGATAGCAACCTGGTAACGATAAGCTCTACAGTAGCTGCCGACAAATACAATAAAATAAACACAATCAACTGGAAGCCTTTAACCAGCACATGTCTGGCCTACTCTAGAACCTGGTATAACTATAATCTAGTTGACGGGTACAAAACTGCCGTGGACTCCGACCTCGTATTTAACACAAGATACACCTGGCGCACAGACGGATCGAGTGGCGGCGTTGATGTTCAGTCAGTCGCCTTGCATGAGCTGGGCCACACATTGGGCCTGGGAGATCTTTACGGCAAGACTGAGTTCAACGATGATACTCGACAGGTGATGCACTATTACACCGGTATCAAGCGCACCCTA
>JAFGNK010000101.1 GCA_016927055.1 Methanotrichaceae archaeon
AATGGCAAAGTTAGCCAGGGTTATGCTCATTTTTACAGAATTATTGGAGCATAAGACACTGCCTCAGGAGAATACAATACGTGGAACGGAACAATATTCTAAAAAATTTAACATCGGATGGGGAGAGTAAGATAGTATTTCGTAGACCTGACATTGGGGATGGCGGCCAAATCCACGCCCTGGTGAAAGCCTGCCAAAACCTTGACCTGAATTCGGTATACAGTTATCTGCTGCTGTGTAAGCATTTTAGTGATACCTGTGTGGTGGCCGAAGAGAAAGGCGAGGTTATCGCATTTCTTTCTGGATATATTCCTCCCGGCAGTGAGAAGGTATTCTTTGTCTGGCAGGTTGCTGTAGATGAAAGAATGAGAAATCAGGGATTGGCAAAAAGCTTGCTGGCAAAAGCCCTAAAAAGAGAATCCTGCAAAAATTGTCGTTTTCTTGAGACGACAATAACTCCTGAAAATTATGCATCAATGAAGCTCTTCAGGTCTCTTGCCGCATATCTCAAAGCTCCCCTCGAAGAAAAGATCTGCTTCTCAAAAAAACATTTTGCATCGGAACATCACAATGACGAGTATCTTTTTCGAATAGGGCCGTTTGATGCTAATCAAATTATTTGTAAACGAGGTGAATGAATTATGGATGATCTAAGTACTTTCGACCGACTGGAATCAAATGTTCGCAGTTATTGCCGATCTTTCCCGGTGGTCTTTAAAACGGCCAGGAATGCAATATTGGAAGATGAAGAAGGCAGACACTATATTGATTTCCTGGCTGGGGCCGGGGCGCTCAATTACGGTCACAATAACCCGCTGTTCAAAAAAGAGCTGCTGAAATATATCGAATCCGACGGGATCACTCATGGACTGGATATGGCCACCAGAGCGAAAAGGGACTTCATGAATGCGTTTGAGAAATTGATTCTCAGGCCTCGAAATATGAGGTACAAACTTCAATTCACTGGCCCAACTGGCACAAATGCAGTCGAAGCTGCATTGAAGATTGCCAGAAAGGCTATGGGTCGACAGACTATCGTGGCTTTTACCAATGGCTTTCACGGAGTGACTCTTGGATCTGTAGCCGCAACGGCTAATAGCCATTTCAGGGACGGCTGCGGGATTGCCCCTCAGGGAACTGTCTTCATGCCTTATGATGGCTATTTGGGCGACAATATCGATACCATCCCCTATCTGGATAAGATGCTTACAGACACAAGCAGCGGTCTGGACCATCCGGCAGCGGTAATCGTAGAGACCATCCAGGGAGAAGGAGGCACTAATGTGGCCGGTTGTGAATGGCTGCGCTCTTTAGAAGAGGTCTGTCGCAAACATGATCTTTTGTTGATCGTGGATGACATTCAGGTGGGCTGCGGCAGGACAGGGACCTTCTTTAGCTTCGAGGAGGCAGGCATCTCTCCTGATATCATCACCCTCTCTAAGTCTTTGAGCGGTTATGGCCTTCCTATGTCTATGGTATTGATGAAGCCACAGCTGGATCAATGGAAACCGGCTGAACATAACGGTACCTTCCGGGGAAATAACCTGGCTTTCGTAACTGCCAGGGCCGCTCTTGAGAATTACTGGAAGGATGAATCATTTTCCAGAGAAGTAAAACGCAAAGGCAGGATAGTGCGAAGCAGACTAAGTAAACTGGTGGAAATGGATGATAAAGATATTCTCTCTGCCCGTGGCCGGGGTCTGATGCAGGCTCTGGACTGCCGGAGCGGTGAGCTGGCCAAGAAGATAACGAGAGCGGCTTTTGAGAACGGGCTGGTGCTGGAGACATCCGGCTCAAATGACCAGGTTGTAAAATGTCTGATACCCCTCACCATCATTGATGATCAATTAAACCGGGGACTGGATATCCTGGAGGAATGCGTGATTGATTCCTTAAGCAGCACTTCTGGCGAGATTTCCAATGAGAATGAATTTGAGATAGGAGTGATGGCATGATTCTGAGAACTTTAGAGGAGGCGGAAAAAAGCGAACGCCGTGTCATCTCCGAGAACTGGGAAAGCACTCGCCTGTTGCTCAAAGGAGACAACATGGGATTCTCGTTTCATATTACCACTATCTATCCCAATACTGAGACGAAAATCTGGTATAAAAACCACCTTGAATCGGTGTTTTGCATGGCAGGAGATGGGGAGGTGGAGACTTTGCATGACGGCATGGTCTATCCCATCAAACCGGGCAGCATCTACATCTTGGATAAAAACGACAGACACATTCTCAGGGCGAAAACCACTCTCAAACTGGCCTGCGTGTTCAATCCGCCTTTGCATGGAAAAGAGGTCCATGATGAGTTTGGAAGCTATTCTTTAGAGGGTGAGGAGATTCTGGATTGAATTCCTAAATCATTTCATCTTCTTTTTTTGAGATGCAGGTCCAATTGGCTACATAATCCCGCTATGTCTTCTCTTTACGACGGCAGAGTAAATATAATCTATCATGGTGATATAATCAAAGACGGGCAACATAACAGCCTCTTGCACGGCTGCGCCGTAGGGCGGAAGACAGCTGCACTCAAGCAGAATTGCTCTAACTCTCGGCTCTTTTGCAATCATCCGCTTCGCGGCAAATACCACTTCTTTTTCTATCTCTTCTGAATCCAGAACTCCAGACTCCTCCAGGACTGCCATGCGGAAATTTTCCGTTTCCTCTAATCCTTTGATTTCAAGATTTTCAGCCGTTCCGCCTCCTACCGCTTTGAGAAGCTGATCGTCGATGCACCTTGAATCCGCAGTAATCACTCCTATCTTTTCCCCTTCCGCAATTATATTGGTGATAAAGGGGATCTGCATGAGGCTGGACAGGAAGACGGGCACATCAAGCCGTCTGGCCAGGCTACGTTGGTGAATCCCCATGAATCCGCAATCGCCCGTGACGGCGCGAACTCCCTGCCGCACAAGCTCCTCGGCTGCAGCCAATAAGCCTGCAAAGACGGTCGGGTCTCTGCTCAGGGCGCGCTTTACCGTAAAGCCTTCTACCGTTTGAAATCTCACCGGATAACGATAGCTAGAGGCATTTGCAACGTCTCCTGGTATGAAGGGTGTAAAAGCATCAAGCAGAAGAATTCCAATTGGCGCTCCATAGCTGGCCTGCCTTGCTCTTGCCTTATAGATCATCCGAGTGACTCTTTCAGCTTCTTGTAGGTCGCTTGCAGAGCCTCGGATATCACCCGGTTGTCGGAGAGCACGGGCATGAAATTGGTGTCTCCATTCCAGCGGGGTACGATGTGCAGGTGGATGTGATCAGCCACACCCGCTCCTCCCACCAGGCCCATGTTGATGCCCAGGTTAAAACCGTCCGGGTGCATGGCTTTCCTCAGCAGCTCTACGCATAGATCGGCAAGCTGCATCATCTCCTGCTGCTCTTCTGCCGCCCAGCCGGAGAGAGTGGCCGTGTGCCGGTAGGGGACGACCATCATATGGCCGTTGTTGTAGGGAAACGCATTCAAGATGATGAAGTGATATTTGCCGCGGTAAAGAATATAGTTGTCTTCGTCCTTCTTCTCCGCGGGCTTGTCGCAAAATATGCAGCCCTCCGGCTTTTTGCTCAAGATGTAATCGATTCTCCAGGGGGCCCATAAGTTTTCCATGTTATTTCTCCTCTCTTTGCCAGACGAGCTTTCTTCCCGAGATCTTAGGCTTTTCCTCTATAAACATCTTTATCGCCTTGGGGTAGGCTTTGTACTCTGCCCTCTGAATCCTGGCCTTGAGACTCTCATGGGTATCATTCTCCAAAACCGGCACCGGCTTCTGGTAGACAATGGGGCCGTGGTCCACATCCTCATCCACGATATGAATGGTCGTTCCCGTCCATTTCACTCCGTATTCCAGGGCCTGGGAGAAGGCATCCATGCCCCTAAATGAGGGCAGAAGAGCGGGATGAATATTCAGGATCCTGCCCTTGTAATGGCGGACGAATTGGGGTGATAAAATCCTCATGTAGCCGGTGAGAATCACCAGTTCCACACCTGCTGCCTCCAGATGGGTTATGAGCTTTTTGTCATACTCCTCCCGGCGCAGGTTAGTGGGATCTATAAAATTGCCGGGAACGCAAAATTCTTTTGCGATCTTGAGAGCTCCTGCATCCGGCTGATCGGTGAGGACTATCTTCACCTGGGCAGGCAGCCTGCCGCTCTGCTCTTCTTGCAGAATATAGCGTAAATTCTCTCCCCTGCCCGAGGATACGATTCCTAGAGAGGTTGTCAAATCAAGAACTCACTTGCCAATTGTGATCTCAATTGCAGAGACATTGGTATCTCCCCGGTCGGTGTTGAGAACTTCCGTGGAGATGGATATGCCCTTTACAGAGACATTGGGCAGGAAGCGGGATCTTGAAACCTCTGCCACATCCACCGCCCTGGAGATCGCGCGGCCTCTGGCCATGATCCTGACATCCTCTGCGCCGCTGTTGAACTGTGTAACCACTGCCAGCACGTAGTTCATCACAGGCTTATTGCCGACGAACACGACATCCTCTTGCGCCATTGGATTATCACCTTTGAATTAAATTAAAGCTAACGATCATATCATACATAAAGTTGCTGATGGTTGTGAGGCATGACTGTGAAATGGATTCAAAGGTATCTGCCCCGTGCTTTTATCTCTTTGACTCTCTGCAAGACCGCCTCTGCCAGGGGATAGGTCCGGGTGTATCCGGCCATAAAGGCCTCAATCAGCTCTCCGGGCCGGTCGTGCGTGCTCTCCAGGGTCTGAAAGTATACATGCACATCCACTCCCTGCGCTTCCACCGTTCTCTCGTAAAATGACAGGCCGAAGTCGATGAGACAGATCTTGCCGCGTGAGAGTATCATATTGGAGGTGGTCAGGTCTCCGTGCACAATTCCGCCCCGGTGCAGTCTTCCCACCGTCTCCCCCACCATCTCGGAGAGCTTCGGGTTAATGATATCCTTGAGCTTCTCGCCCACAATATTCTCCATCTTCAGTTCAAAGCGAGATACATCACAGATGATGGGCGTGGGAACTCCATGTCTGCGGGCGTCAGATGTTATCTTGGCCTCTCGCATAGTCCTCTCCTGTCGAATCCGCTCATCCAGCACCGGCTGGCGGTAGCTTTTGGCAAGTCGTCGCTTCCTAACGATTCCATTCTCCAGAGTAATTACAGCTTCTGCGCCTCTGCCTATCTCCATAAATCCTCTTTTCGCTTCCAGGCCCTGACCAGGCCGATGCAGCCCGTTATCATCATATCCCCACCGGGTGATGCAGCCACTGCGCCCTTCAACGCTCCGCTGGAGAGAAACATCTGCCGGCGGGGGCCGGTGACAAGAGTGGCCGCCACCTTGCCGGGAACGCTATCGATATAGGCCCCATGGCCCCCATCCTCGAAGACCTCGCTATTCTTCAATGTTCCGTCGCACAGCTTCCTGGCAAACTCTCGCAGCTTTTCCGGGGAAAGCTCTGATGTGTGGTGCTCAAAGATACCTGCGATCCGATCCCCGGCCAGCAGGGCGGCCACAGTATGGCCGTTGCCGAAATTGATGATGAGCGCGGGTCTATCGTCCTGTAAATCGAGAGCTGCACCAAAGATCGCTGCCGGGCCGGTGTCCATGAGAAGCGGCTTCATTCCCGCCTTTGCCAGGGCACCCTGGACGGCCCGCATCCTGGTCATGGTCGGGGGTGGCTCTTTATAGGCGAAAGCCTCCAGGCTCCCGCCGGAACGGATGGCTGCAGCCAGATGCTCAAATCGAACCAGACGGTTTGATCGGTCGGGTGAATGGCCATGATCCTGCACGGCAACCGCCATATTTCTGGGTAGAGCGATATCGAAGATCTGCATGGCCCGGCCAAGCGCGGCGATGTCGATGTCCCCCGTCTCAATGACCTCGGCTTGGCCTGGGGCCTCTTCTTGAATCGCGACACCCAAGGCCGCTACATGCTCAAGATTGTCATTTAGGGTTGCTGCCGCCGACGGCGTGGCAGAAACCTGCAGTCCTGCGGCCAGATGCCATCTTACTGCTGCAGTAGAGGCTCCGCCTCCCATGGTCGGTCCGTGCAGGAAAATATCCCTGCCAGCCAGCCTGGCCCGGTTTATTCTGTTTCCTACCAGCACGGTTTGGCTGGGCAAAACCATCTTGGTCGAGCCTTCCAGGGATACATCCTCCGAATACAGCAGAATGTCCTGGGTGCCTGCCCCCACATCAATTGCTAAAAGCGACATAGATCTTCCTTCCAACTACCTGTTGGGGATTATATCTGCATTTTCACGGGAAAAATTTTATCCTAATCCATGAAGGGAATAGCATGATCATAGATGTAGTGGTCGCGAGCACATCTCGCTTTCAAGAGTTTGGGCCCGTGAGGAGCCCAGAGGGGGCTGAGGATCTATCCGGCAAGGTAATCCTGGAAAAAATCAAAGTGGCCGGACATACCGCCCGCTACTCTCTTTTGCCGGACGGCTTTGTGCTGCGGGAGGCCGTGGAAAAAAGCGATGCTGATGCCATTGTCATCTGCGGAGGCACCGGGCTTACTCATCAGGACTTAACTTTGGAAGCCATTGAGCCGCTCTTTGAAAAGACGCTTCCCGGATTTGGTGAGATATTCCGCTATAAAAGCCTGGATGAGGTGGGCACTCGCGCCATGCTCACCCGGGCAGCGGCTGGGGTTTATCACGGCAGGCCCGTCTTTTGTCTGCCCGGCTCGCCGGGAGCGGCGCGATTGGGTATGGATCTCATCCTGGCAGAAATAGTTCATATACTTGGGCATATACGAGAATAAAAGTAAAAAATAGTATTAATCGTATTAATATTGATTGGGCCGCAGTAGCCTTTTATATGATTAGCACTCTGATAAGGTTATAGAGCAATCAGGGAGAAGATTGGCCAATGGAGACAGAGATTCCAGTGCGAGATATCATGACCCGGCCGGTGATCACAGCCGAAGCTGACCTGGACATTTTAAGCGCTGCCAAGAAGATGGGCAAGGCCAACGTGGGCAGTCTGATAATTGTATCCAGCGACAAGCCTGCCGGCATTCTGACGGAAAGGGATCTGGTAAAGAAGGTCATTGCCCAGGGAGCAGATCCCAGAAATTTAAAGGCGGCAGAGATAATGAGTTCTCCCGTAGTTTCCATCGAACCTGATGCCAGCCTGCGCGAAGCGGCAGCCTTGATGCTTCGTTCTGGAGTAAAGCGGCTGCCCGTGATCTCAAATGGAAAGCTCGTTGGCATAATTACAGATACCGATCTCGTCTCTGGATCCTCTCTCGGTTTGAATGAGATTTTAAGCGATTTATTGGAGATGCACCGAGAGAGCATCCATTTTGAACAGCCCCGGGGGATGGTGCGTGGAATCTGTGAGGTTTGCGGCCAGCTCTCAGATGCCCTGGAGAACGTGAATGGGGAGCTGCTCTGCTGGAGTTGCAGGGACGGAAATAGGTAGAATATTATTACTGCTGGACAGCAGGGGGATAATAATGCTAGTTGGAGATATTTTGTCCAGAGATCCTCTATACGTCGAGGATTCCACTTTTCTGACCAAAGCGCGTCAGATGATCCGAGACAACCATGTGCGCGGACTGCCGGTAGTAAACAGCAGAGGCATGGTCCTGGGAATCGTAACCAACCAGGATATGCTGCGAGTGACTTCAACCAAGTCCAATGTGACTGTATCGGGCTATATGGTGCAGGTTCCTACTGTGACGGAGCAGATGGATGCTTTTGATGCCGCCAGGCTCATGGTCAAGGAAAAGAGGACTCTGCTTCCTGTAGTCGAGTCCGAGGAGATGCCTAAGCTATTGGGTGTTGTCAGCCTTCTGGATGTGTTTATGAACATTGATTTGGAGGACGTGCCCAAGAAGCAAGTATCCCAGGTTATGACTACTAATGTTGTAACCACGAGCCCCTATGAATCCATAACCAAAATCTGGGATCTTATGGTCGAGGAGGATTTCACAGGCCTTCCCGTGATCAGGGACGGCAAGCTCATTGGAATGATTACCCGATTTGATATGCTGAAAGGCACAGCCAGGATCGGCAAGGAGAGTGAGAGAAGGCCGTCTGATTCGATGCAGATGCCTGTAGAGAAATTTATGAGCTCGCCATTATATAGCGTAAAGCCGGAAGATAGCGTGCGTACAGCCATCGAGTTGATGCTCAAGCATGATGTGGGCAGGATGTCCGTGGTGGACGACGGAAAGCTCGTGGGAATTGTGGATAGAAACGATCTGATCAAAAGCTACCTTGGTGAGTGAAGATGAGCAAAGGGCCAACAACGGGAAAGGATGTAACAAGGATTCCGCAAAAGAACGATCGCATGCCTGTAGCACCAGGATCGGGAGATCGAGGACCTTTACAATTCGACTCCCGGCACGCCAAGCGGACAAGCGACGTGGTGGGTGTAGCTTCGCCGGACGTTGTCACCGTTCCGCCTACTACCACCATCATGAGCGCCATAAAGACCATGATCTTTTATGGCTTCTCCCGGCTCCCCATCGCCGATCCGGGCACAAAGAGGCTGATTGGCTTTGTGACCTCGGTGGACGTGGTGGACTTCCTGGGCGGGGGGCTGCGGCACAACCTCTTGCGAGAAAAATACGGCGGAAACATTTTTTCTGCCATAAATGCCGATATCACAGAGATCATGAGTACCAACCTCAGCTATGCCAGTGACAAAGCCTCTTTAAATGACGTTTTGACGCTGATGTACGAGAAGAACGTGGGCGGTCTGCCCATCGTTGACGAGGATACTCGCATTAGGGCCATAATTACCGAAGAGGACTTCGTGCGCTTTTGCAGAGGCCTGGACACCGGTCTTGCCGTGGAAGCCTACATGAGCCCCAATGTAGTGACGGCACCGGTGCAGACCACTATTGAGAAGATGACCAGGATGATCATCCAGAAGGGCTTCCGTCGCATGCCGGTAGTGCAGGACGGTGTTCTCATGGGCATGGTCACAGCATCGGATATCATGAAATATCTCGGCAGCGGTGATGCCTTTGAAAGGGTGGTTACAGGCGACATCGGAGAGGTAATGAATCAGCCCATCAAGATCCTGATCAAGAGAAGCTTGCTTGCTACGGAGAAGAAAGCTGACCTGGGGCAGGCGTCCAGGAAGATGATGGACAATGAAATTGGATCTCTGCCCGTTATGGACAGGGGATCTTTGGCCGGTATTCTGACAGAGAGAGACTACGTGAGGGCGTTAGTCGAGAACAGAGGAATTCTACAATGATAATAAAGAAAGTTAAAGATTACATGAGCGCTCCCATACACGTCATTGAGCGAAACGAGCCCATCCAAACAGCCAGAAATATGATGTTCAAGTACGGCATAGGCAGATTGCCGGTAATGGACGGCGGCAAGCTGGGGGGCATTGTTACCAAGTACGATATTACCAACCGGCTCAATCAGGCTTCTCCGGAGTGGCGCAGAAGGCCCATAGACAAGGTTCCTATCCAGGTGGTAATGACTGAGAAACCCATTACCATATTTCCTGATGCCACCATGCCTCAGGCGGCAGAGCTTCTCCTGGAAAACGGCATTTCCGGGCTGCCGGTAGAACGTGATGGCGAGATTGTGGGCATGATCACATCCCGGGACATGATGAAATACTTCTCCGAGCAAGATCTTAAAGCGACCGTAGGCGACATGATGAGCAAAGATGTCCTCCGTGTGCATCGCCATCATACCATCGGCCATGTTCTGGAAGAGATGAATTTGCAAGGCCAGAGCCGCGCCCTGGTCTACGAGGACAATATGACACCCGTGGGCATTGTGACCCGCTCCGGTCTTACCTTCTCTGAGATGATGGGGCCCAAAGACGAGATGGAGACCAAGAACATCAAGATGACCCGCAAAGAGAGCACCGCCGGCAGAAAGCAGTATCGCTATGTAAAGCAGATGCCTTTCGTGGCAGAGGACATCATGACCTCGCCTATTTTTACCATCGGCTCAGAGGTAAAGGCCGTGCAAGCCAGCAAAACCCTGGTGGAGAAGAACATCATTGGTATGCCGGTTATAGACAACAATGAAGTAATTGGCTACTTCTCAGCTGATGAGGTCATCACAGAGATTGGGAGGTGGAAATAATGCAGGTAAAGGATATCATGAGCGAGCCCGTTACTATCGACAAATCAGAGAGGCTGGGCCATGCTCTGGATCTGATGGAGAAAAACGATCTGCGCAGGCTCCTGGTAACCAACAAGGACAAGATGGGCGGCGTAATCACCACGAGACAGATTGCTCGCGTCTTAGGCGCCAGAAAGTCCCTGGGAATGCCCGCTTCTTCTCTGCATGTGGCGTCTGCCACCATGGACTCTATAATCAAGGTTCTTCCCGACATGGACGTGGCCGATGCCACGGTCCTTTTGCAGAAGACCGGCATTCTGGTGGCTATGGATGGCGAGAAAGTCTTGGGTTGGGTCCGACCCCGCGATATTCTGGCGGCTGCAAAAGTAAGCGGCATAGCATCCGATGCCATGAGATTTCCCCTCACTGCCAATCCCAATGATCGGCTGATTCACGCCCGGCGCATGATGCTGGATCGAGATGTAGGAAGGCTTCCGGTAGTGGAGAGCGGCCGGCTGGTGGGCATAATTTCGGAAGATGATGTGGCCAAGTCCCTGCGTGCCTTCAGGGATCTCAACGATACTGCCAGCAAGCAATACACTCGCATCTTCAACATCTTGGTCTCCGATGTGATGACTCATGATGTGAAGTACGTCTATGTTGATACGCCTCTGGATGAGGTCAAGAATATCATTATCGGCGAGAACATAGGCGGCCTGCCTGTTCTGAGTCGCAGGGAAGAGGTCGTGGGCATGATCACCAGGCGGTCCATCTTGGATTATCTGGTGAGGACCGGATGAATCTGGCAAATGTTGCACAGAGACTGGGAATAACGGAGAGCAGGCTGCAAGGCTTGCAAGAGACTGTAATCAGAGAATCTGCCTGGCCCGAGCCTCGTCTCTTGAGGTTTGAAAAAGAGACCTCGGGGATCGAGGTCGGGACGGTTGTTTTTGAAAACGGCGAGATCGTTTTTGGCTATCCTAAGATCCGCCGTCCCCTCATGCTTGCCGCGGCGATAAAGAGGCATTTTTCCGAGATTGTGGCGGTAGAGGAGAAGATGAACGGCCATAATGTTCGGGTCTTATCCATAAACGGAGAGATGGTGGCTCTCACCAGAGGTGGATTTATCTGTCCTTATTCCACGGAAGTGGCGCGCCGAATGGTGCCGGAAGACATTTTCGAAAAGCATCCATCTCTGGTTTTGTGCGGAGAGATGGTGGGGCCGGAAAATCCCTATGTAGCCAAGGACATCTATCCTACGGACAGCATTGACTTCTATCTCTTCGATATAACCGAAAAGAACTGCAAGAGCACCTTTGGAGTGCACAGGACGCATGAAATGGCAGAAGAGTTCGGCCTGAAGGCCACGGCTTTTTTTGGCGAGTTTCATAAGGAGAGCGCCGCGCAAAGGATCAAGCAGATTGTCATCAAGCTTGGCCGCCAGGGGCGAGAGGGCGTGGTAATGAAAGACCCGGACAACAAGCTGGCACCGCTAAAGTACACCAGTTCTAAGACCAATTGCAGCGATCTTTCCGTGGCCTTTCGCTACTATAATGACTATGCACTCGACTTCTTTGTCTCCCGGGCGGTTCGAGAGGGCTTTCAGTCTGTGGAGTGGAATGAGTCGGCGGAGGAGAGGAAGGCGAGGGCTCTGTCTTTGGGGGAGAGCATTCTCATGCCCATGGTCGATACCATAGAGAGGAAGCTGCAGGGCGAGAATATCGTACAGGTGGTGCAGATCAGGGTGAAAAGCCTGCAGACGGCCAGGGATTTTGAGTATCATCTGAGGCGAAGCGGAATTCGAGCCATCTTCGAGTCGCCGCAGCCCGATGATGACGGCTATCTGGTAAGAATCACCAAGCTGATCATGAGCACAAATGATAAAACTCAGGCGCTCCTGGATGGAGAGATGTGGTGAAGCCGAGTTTATGAACGAAATTGCAGATATTGAGATGCAGGGTCATCTCATCGACTCGCAGATGCTGACCCGGGTCCTGGACAAGATCATGGATATGGGCGGCGAGTTTGAGATCAAGAACTTCCAGATAGGCCAGAGGAAGAACGACGCCAGCTATGTGCAGATCAAGGTTGCCGGCGAGGATGCGACGCATCTGGACAGAATCCTCCTGGAGCTGCATGCCCTGGGGGCGCGGCTGCTGGAGATGGAGGATGCCAAAACCGGCATAGCTCCCGGTGATATGGTCGTTCCCAGGGGCTTTTACACCACTACCAATCATCCTACTTACGTGCGCTATCAGGGTACCTGGGTGGAGGTGGAGCACAACCATATGGACTGTCTGGTCATCCTGCAAGACGGCCGGGCTATTTGCACGCCCATCGGTCATATCAAGAAGGGCGATCGTGTGGTCATCGGCACATCAGGTGTCAAGGTAGTGCCGCCCGAGCGCCCTCGCGAGAAGACCCTCTTTGGCTTCATGTCCAATGAGATCAGCTCAGAGCGGCCCAGCGGAGAGCTGGTGCGCCAGCTGGCCGGCGAGATTGTGCGCACCAAAAAGGCCGGGGGAAAGATTGCCGTAGTCTGCGGGCCGGCTGTGGTTCATACCGGCGCTGCTCCCTCGCTGGCCCGGCTCATTCGAGAAGGCTATGTGGATGTTCTTTTAGCCGGAAATGCTGTGGCCGTGCATGACGTCGAGCGGCAGCTCTTCGGCACCAGCCTGGGCATGAACTGCTCGGGAAATGCCATGTCTGGAGGTCACCGCAATCACCTTTACGCCATCAGCGAGATCATGGCCAGCGGCTCCATTAAGAATGCCATAGAGGAAGGAAAGCTAAAGGGCGGCATCATGTACGAGGCCACAATGAAAGGCATCCCCTTCATATTGGCAGGCTCCATTCGCGATGACGGGCCGCTGCCTGAGGTCATAACGGATACCGTTAAGGCCAAGGTCGCTATGGATGAAGCTTTGCGCGGTGTGGACATGACCATAATGCTGGGCACCATGCTGCATTCCATTGCCGTGGGCAACTTGCTGCCCTCCTTTGTCAAGACCATCTGCGTGGATATCAATCCCTCAACCGTGACCAAGCTCATGGACCGGGGATCGGCGCAGGCCATCGGCCTGGTAACGGATATCGGCATATTCCTGCCCCAACTCGCCGAGGAGATAGATCGGCAGAAGAATGGGCTGGCAGAGGCGTGCGAGGAATAGGAAAACTTAAATTCGCATGGGTCTGTGGTCTTCCCGCTCGAATGGCTTTATGGGCCGCCGTGGCTTAGCCCGGTTAAAGCGGCTGATTCGTAATCAGCAGTCCATGGGTTCGAATCCCATCGGCGGCTTTTATATTTTTTTAATCTGGCTCTTCGCCATTTCCAGTGGCTAACCTGAGGTTACTATAGTTTCCATCTGCAAGTTTAGAGCATCCACGATTTCAGCTTACAGAAAGGATTCTTATCAGGCCTGTCGCCTCCACCAGCCCGTATGCCCCCTGCTTTGCTGCATCTTCATCAAAGCGCTCCACCCCGTCCGGCTCGATTCCCTTCCCCATGATGGCGAAGGGCACAGGATCGCGGCTGTGCGTCTTGATGGATATGGGCGTGGCATGGTCGGGCATGACAAGCACTCGCCAGTCCTCGCCGCTCTTCTCCAGCCCCTCTAAAACCGGGCCCACGACCAATTCATCGAATAATTCTATGGCCTGTACCTTCAGTTCGATGTTGCCCTCGTGCCCCGCCTCATCCGGGGCCTCGATGTGCAGATAGACGAAGTCGCAGCGCTTCAGAGCCTCCAGGGTCGCCTGCACCTTTCCCTCATAATTGGTGTCGATGTTGCCGGTGGCGCCAGCCACATCGATGACCTCCAGGCCCGCGTACTTGCCGATGCCCTTGAGCAGATCCACGGCTGAGATCATGGCTCCCTTCAGGCCGTACTTTTCGGCAAAGGAGGGCATAACCGGTGCCGGGCCCTGTCCCCACAGCCATATCGCGTTAGCCGGGCGCTTTCCGGCAGCGATGCGCTTTTCGTTTACCGGGTGGCGGGCTAAGATGGGCTCTGCCGCCTCCATCAGCTTTATGAGCAACTCGCTGTCAGGGCCGCTGGGCAGGTGCTCTGCAACGGGCTGATCGCTGATGTCGTGCGGCGGGGTGCAGATCGCTTTCGCACCTGTTTTCAGGACGAGAAGGTTTCGGTAGCTTACGCCGGCGTAAAGCCTTCTATCCGGCATGATGGGCAAGAGCGCCTCGATCAGCTCGCGCCCCTCCTCTGTGGTGACATGCCCGGCGCTGTAGTCTTTCATTATGCCGCCCTCAACGGTCACAAAATTGCAGCGAAAGGCGATGTCGGCTTCGCCGAGACGTACGCCCATGGCTGCCGCCTCCAGGGGTGCGCGACCGGTGTAGTGATTGGTGGGCGCATAGCCCATGACGGATAGATTGGCCACATCGCTTCCCGGTGGAAATCCTTCCGGAACTGTCTGGGCCAGACCGCTCTGGCCCAGTCGCGCCAGCCGGTCTATGTTGGGCTTTTTGGCTGCCTGCAAAGGGGTCTTGCCCTGCAAAGCCGCCAGCGGCAGGTCTGCCATGCCGTCACCTAGGAGAACTACGAGCTTCATCAACGCATACCTTCTAGAAAATAGTATTAATCGTCTTCGTCTGGATGCAGAAGATCGGTTATTTTGTCTTCTTTTTCTGGGCCGCTTCTGCCTCCCGGGCATTGATCTCTGCCAGATGCTTGTTTAAAACCTTGGCCAGGGTATTGAGCTTGACTCTGGTGCAGGTGGCGCCGCGAGTTATGCCGGTTACGATATCCACGACTTCGCCTTTGGTCTTCGTCTTCTGGTAGGCTGGCTTGACGGTGCGGGTCTTGATGCCTTCTTTGGCGAAATCCTCCATATCTATGGGGCACTGCGCTACCACTACCACGGGAATGTCTACCTGCGCCAAAACCTCCTTGGCCTTGTGGATGACGTGAGAGCGCACATTGCCCAGATGCAGAACGGCAATCTTATGGCGCGCGATCTGTTCGACCTCCCTTTCGTTCAGCCCGAAGGTGGGGCCGTAGCCTCGCGAGGCCTGGGGAAAGCTCTCCGGAAGTCCAGTTCCTGCCTCCAAAACAAGTACGCTGGTCTGAATTCCTTCCCGGCGCAGCCCATAGGTCATCTCGCAAACGGGTTTGGTGATGTGACGCCTTCCGGGAGACATGGCGATGGCGATCACATCCGGCCTTGTTGCTTCAGAGAGCGTTCCCCTCTGAGCCAGACCGCCGCCCTTAGCCAGGCCCATGCTCTCCCGGCAATCCACCACCTGAGTTGCCCTGCCAATCATGCTCTTAATTTGCGGTGGGATGGAATATAGACTTGACGAACAGCCTTGTCGAACAGCCTTGACGAACGGCCTTGACCTGTAGACCTGATGAATAGCATTGACTAAAGACAAACGAGAGCTTTTTTAAGCTGAAAAGATGAAGAAATTGCTATGCTCATCTTCATTGGTCTTGGGCTCTATGACGAGCGGGATATCTCCGTCAAAGGCCTGGAAGCGGTTCGCGCAGCCGACAGGGTTTATGCTGAGTTTTATACCTCCCGGCTGATGGGCGCAACTCAAGAGGCGCTTGAGGCATTTTATGGCCGGGAGATATGCTTACTCTCCCGCCAGCAGGTGGAGGTAGACCCTGTCTGGCTGGATGAAGCCCGGGATAAGGACGTGGCCTTACTGGTGGGGGGCGATGCCATGGTGTCCACCACCCATCTGGACCTGCGACTTCGGGCTGCCAAGATGGGTATTCGGACAAGAGTGATTCACTCCTCCTCCATTGTCACTGCTGTATCAGGCCTTTGCGGCCTGCAAAACTATCGTTTCGGCAGATCAACTACCATTCCCTTTCCTTACATCTCCCGGGGCAAGCGCATCATAGCACAGACTCCTTACCAGGTTTTAAAGGAGAACCTGGAGCGCAATTTGCATACCATGCTCTTCCTGGATATCCAGAGTGATACTGTCGAGAGATATATGACGGTAAACGAAGGTGCCGCGCTTCTCCTGGAAATGCAGGAGGCTGCGGCAGAGAAGCTGCCTGATGGAGTTTTAGGCATAGGCATTGCCCGGGCGGGCTCGGATGATGCCATGGTCAAAGCGGACCTTCTCCTTCGTCTGCAAAGCTACGACTTTGGCGGACCCTTGCATATCCTGATCGTCCCTGCCAAGCTGCATTTTATGGAGGCTCAGGCCTTATCGGTGCTGGCAGGCGCGCCTGACGATGCAGTAAAAGGCGCAGACTGAACTGATAAGTATTGGCCGGTCTAATGTCGTTCTAATGTAGTTCTGATGCCGTTCTAATGGCAAGAACGCACGAACGCAAAAGCTATTAATATGATATTCTCTAGGGCATACTTCGGGAGTCCCTATAACGGGGCGCATAGGTATCGCAAGATATCGTAAGATAAAATCTATCCGGGGAGTTTATGCCTAAAGTCACAGTAGAAATACCTCAGCACATCGTAGACGATGTCCAGGCCCATGTCGGCGACAAAAAGAAGTTTGTAACCTTCTCCGATGCCATAAGAACAGCTCTGCGAAAGATGCTCGATCAGTTGGATGAGATTGATCGACGCAGGGGGCGCGTTCAGGAATGAAGCTCGGACTGGTCACGGAGTTTGATGCCGCTCACAGTCTGCCCGGCTATCAGGGCAAGTGCGCCAATTTGCACGGCCACACCTACCAGGTGGAGATTGTGATAGAGGGCGATGTAGGAGAAAACGGCTTCGTCATGGATTTCTATCAGCTCAAAAAGATCATTGCCGGAGCCTTGCAGGATCTGGATCATGGCTATTTAAATGATATTTTGCCCAATCCCACCGCGGAGACAATCGCCCAGTGGATCTCGGATCGGCTGAAAAAAGATTTGGATGGCACTTCTGCCCGGCTGCTTTCCGTGAAGCTCTGGGAAGGAAAAAACAAATGGGTGATGATCGACTGAATTTGCGAAGAGGCTATTCGGTCGCAGTAAGGTCCCAGTTCTTAGCAGCTTCCGGATTTTCCTTCAGCTCTTTCATCCTGGCGGCCGCCTGTTCCACATAGTACTTTTTGTATTTATCTCCTCTTTCGTTGCTGTTCCATTCCGCCAATTTTTTGTCCAGGGCTTCGAACATGTACTTCTCGGCGGCCTTGATTGTCTCCAGGTCTCCCCTGAGCACCAGGATCTCTCTGTCCATTACTTCTCCCGTCATCTCCATCTTGCCTGGCCGCCGAATCAGGTCCAGCTCGAAATTCTCCACCAGCTCGCGGATTACTGAGACGGGCATGCTGAGGGGAATTGCCAGGTCATAAAGCCCTTTCAAATCTTCTGCGCTTTCTTTCTTGGGAGAATCCATAGGCATCATGATTGTGATCAATCTTGCCTTGATTTAAGTCTGTCGAAGAGCCGCGGCATGCTTTGTGCCGGATCAATCGGGCAAAACAGCACATCCGGGTGTCTTTAAGCGGATAAAGAGTGTCGGCATCCACAATTCGGACTCATGGTTCAAAACCTATCTAAGGGAAACAGTTATTAATGGGATCGGCAGTGCAAAGTGCGGATCGGGCCCGTAGCTTAGCCAGGTTGAGCGCACGGCTGATAACCGTGAGGTCACGCGTTCAAATCGCGTCGGGCCCATTTCCTTGCTTTTTTTCAAAAAAAAAAGTTTCCAGCAGCAGTGCAGGGTACTGTTTTAGCGAGATATTTCTCCTTCGAGTGTCACGTTCATGACGAAGTCGAAGGGCAGGGCCTGACACCATCCCGCCTTCTCAAAGAGGGACATGAAGCATACACCCATGAGCTTCTTGTATTTCATTTTGCCGAGGAATTCTACCATCTCCTCGGGCTTGACGCCGATCTTGGGCATGGCCATGCCTCCCAGGACCACAACTATATCCGCCTCTGCACTTGTCGCGCTTTCCAGTTCCATCCCATATTCTGTGGCTACGATGCGTCTTGCCTTTTGCATATCGAGGCCGGGCAGAAATACCAGCTCCTTTTCTCGCACTGGATAGCCCAGAAATAGGGCAAAGGGGGTGCAAAATCCCGGTGAGCCAATGAAAACGATCTTCTTATCGTCCTTTACCAGATCCCTAAATCCGTTCAGCATTCCGCCTAGACCCTTTATGTCCTGTATTTTCTCCATAAAGATCAATAGCATTAAGATAATATATATACTATGTAGATCGGAGAAAAAGGTGGTTTTACTGTTCTTTTTTCAGCGCTGCCAACATGATATGCAGCTATGCAAAGCCGCCGCGACAAAGCGCGATAAAATGCCGGAAGAGAGTAGGCGGCAGGTAATTACGGAAATCATTCCTACAACGCAAAAACGAGCGGCTGGCAAAGTCATCCCGGAAATGAAGTGCGTCTATTGCGAACATGCCTTTCACGATTCAAAACGTTTATGAGGATAGACCTGTCTCTTGGC
The DNA here is from genome assembly GCA_016927055.1 of Methanotrichaceae archaeon. Lineage (GTDB taxonomy): Archaea > Halobacteriota > Methanosarcinia > Methanotrichales > Methanotrichaceae > Methanothrix. The sequence goes on from JAFGNK010000101.1 coordinate 18,435, forward strand.
TTTGATGTCTAAGAGATCTGTAGATATGGGTGACAGTGGCAAAAAAACCACGGCGAAGCCCGACGGGGCAAAGCCGCGGGAGGCCGCGTCCGTCCCCCTGAAAAAGAAGGCCAAAACCGTGAGCAATGGCGGTATTTGGCAGAGTAGCGATCTATATTTATACGCAGGATTGATAGTGGCGGCACTTTTATCATTTTATCTGCGCGCCATTGTTCCCTGGAACCGGGTCTTCTCGGGGGACAACGTTATCTTCAGCAGCGAGACCGATGCCTGGTATCACATGATGCTTGCCAAAGGCACTGTCATCAACTTGCAGAGACTTTGGTTTGATCCCATGACCTATTTTCCGCATGGAACGCCGCTGCACTTCGGTCCTTTCCTGAGCTGGGCCATTGCTACGTTCTCTTATATCTTCGGACTGGGCCATCCCAGCAATCATCTGATTGAGGTAGTGGGAGCCTTCATGCCTGCCGTTCTGGGCGCGCTCTTGGTCTTCCCGGCATACTTCATAGGAAGGGAGCTTTTCGGCAAGAACTGCGGCCTGATTTCGGCTCTGATCATAGCCGTTCTTCCCGGCCAGGTCTTCAGCCGTACCACTTTGGGTTTTACAGATCACCACGCGGCCGAGATTCTGTTTAGCAGCCTCACCATGATGTTCCTGCTCCTCGCCCTGCGATCGGGCAAAGGCATGAGCTTTGCAGCTGTGCAGAGGGGTTGGACCGCATTTAAGAGGCCGCTCCTCTATTCTGCCCTGGCCGGCGTCTCCCTCGGCCTTTACATCGATGCCTGGTCATCCGGATTTCTCTTTGAGGGAATAATTCTGCTCTTCATTATGATGCAGAGCATCTTTGACCACATTCGGGGTAAGAATGTGGAGTACCTGGGCATATCCGGTGCCATAGCTTTCCTGGTGGCCACACTGCTGGTGCTCCCCTTTGTCGATTCCTACTACGGATTCAACCATTATCTCTACAGTCTCTTCCAGCCCACCATACTTCTCCTGGGTGTGGTTGGCGTCATCTTTTTCGCTGTCCTGTCCCGGTTCATCAGGGAAAAGGGATTCAGCAGATACTACTATCCCGGTGCATTGGCAGGATTGGTGGTAATAGGCACAACCACACTTTACTTTGCCATTCCTTCGTTCACCAGGCCGCTCTTGGCGGGATTTGCCATATTCCAGCAGAGGACGGGGGGTGCAGCTACGGTTGGTGAGGCATCAGCATTGCTTTCCCAGGGCGGCGCTTTCTCTTTTAGCAGCGTCCTTACCTCGTTCCCCGGATTCGGCTCTTACCCCACGTTCTTCCAACTGCCTGAAATCCTTGCCATCCTGTTCTCTACTTTCACATTCGCTTTGGTGGCATTGATCTTGCTGGCAGTCAGGAATCTCAAGTTCCAAAAACCGGCTGAAATATTGATCTTAACCTGGTCTTTGATAATCCTCATCATGGCTCTGGCCCAGAATAGATTCACCTATTATTACGCGATAAACGTAGCCATTCTCACTGGCTTTTTGGTGACCTGGGTACTGCAGAGGTTCGGCATCAGAGATGTAGAATTTGGCTCAGAAATGGCTAAAGGCCCGGTCGATCTGATCGCCTCAAATTTAAAGATAATTCTGGCGGCAATTTTGATATTTGCATTCATTATCATGCCCAGTCTGAGCTGGAGCATAGTATACGCTCAAAGCGCAGGCGGCCCGGATTCAGATTGGCTGACCTCTACTGCATGGCTTCAGAACAATACGCCAAGTCCCGGCATGGACCTTTATGAGAAATATGTGCGTCCTGCAGAAGGCAAATATGCCTACCCGGATGCAGCTTACGGTATTATGTCCTGGTGGGATTACGGGCACCTAATTGAATATGTGGGCCATCGGATTCCCAATGCTAATCCCTTCCAGCAGGGAATTGGCAGCGTCACCAAGAATACACCTGGTTCCTCGCCCTTTTTCTTAGCTGAGAATGAGAGCCAGGCGGAAAAAGTGTTGGCAAATCTCGATCTAAACCGCTCGCAGTTTATGAACACCAAGTATGTGATGATCGATGAGGCCATGGCTACGGGCAAGTTCCATGCAATGGCGGCCTGGAGCTCCATTTCCAATTCCAAGTACATGTCCTTGGTTGCCCAGCCGCAAGGAGAACAGTATGTGGGGGTGCAGATTTGGCGCGAGCCTTACTTCAAGTCCATGACGGCTCGCATGTACTTCTTCGATGGAAGCGAGACTGTTGGTGATATGGGTGTGGGGCTGGCCTATCGTCCTATGACAATGGACAATGGTGCCGTAATTCCCGTGCTCACCGAGGCGCCCAAGATCACCCGGAATCGCACGGAGCTGGAGGCGTTCATCAACGATAGCCGAGATAATGGCGACATGGCTGAGATCGCTGCCCGAAGCCCGTCCAGCTCTGCTTTCCCCCTGGAAGCTCTGCAACATTACCGGCTGGTGCATGAGTCCGAGGGTACGGGAGGTTACGGCCAAAAGGCCGTCAAGACCTTTGAGCATGTACCGGGCGCGGTAATTAGCGGAAATGCGCCGCCGGGAACCAAAGTTGTGGCTGCAGTTCCCGTAATGACCAATCAGAACCGGGCTTTCCTCTACCAGCAGTCCAACAGCAGCGATGCCAGCGGCCGTTTTGTCCTGGTGCTTCCCTACTCCACGGAAGGGGCGATTGCCAGCGGCACGAACTTCGATGTCAAGCCCATGAGTGCCTATCAGCTAACAGTGGGTGACAAGGTCTACGAACTGAGGGTGCCTGAGGAGTACGTCCTAAACGGAGATGTCATCACTCTATGAAGCTCCTGGAGGAGATGAGCTGGCAGGAAATCGATGCGGGCCTGAAAGAGACCCGGACTGTGATCTTGCCAGTTGGGGCCACCGAGGAGCATGGGCCGCACCTGCCCACGATGACGGATACCATTCAGGCCATTGAGGTGGCGCGGGCTGTGGCGAAAGAGCGCCACGTCTTCCTGGCCCCGCCCCTTCATTACGGCGTCTGCCGCAGCACGCGGGGCTTTTCCGGCACGATCACTGTGGGGCATGATGCCCTGCGCGCCTTTGCCAGGGACCTGCTGAAATCTTTTGCCGATAGCGGCTTTGCCAGGGTCTTGATTCTGACCGGCCATGCGGGTGGGCAGCATATGGCGGCTCTAGAGGAGGCCTGCCAGATGGCCGTGGAAGAGCGCGATTTCCGGGTGAGCCTGGTCTCTTTGTTCGATCTCATAGACTTCAACGCGGTAGAGACGGCCCATGACGGGCACGCTGGTGAGGTGGAGACATCGCTCATGATGGCCATTCGCTCCGATCTGGTCAAGGGAAAGCCAGAGGGGCATTTTCCCAGGCGTCCTCGCTTCATGGTCATGAAGGATGTGCATCACCTCATGGGAAACGGCATCATGGGAAATCCCCAGCCAGCCTCATTGGAGAAGGGAAAGCAGTTCTTCCAGATGGCAGTGCAGGGCGTTTCAGGGGCTTTGGACGAGCTGGAGAGCGATGTCTGGGATAAGTGATTCTGGCTTATCGGCCAGTCGCTCGTTTTTCCGTTTTCCTTTTTCCATCTTTTCTGTTTTTCTTTCTTCGCCGCTTATTTACCCTATTTTCTCTCATTCTCATATTCTCTTCTGCACATGTCCTTTTTCGGCTATTCGACAGGTTTATAAATCATAAATCTAACCGAAAAAACCGTGCCTGGCAAGACTATTAGATGTTCATTTGTAAATCACAAAATCAGGCTCCTGAAGCCGGAGAGGCTAGCTTCGGGCATCTTCGGCCACCTGGTCTTTTCTTTCTTTTGAGGGGGGCGGCAGGGCAAGAGATAGGTTGCCCTAAATCGGCCCGGCTATGGGATGGTAATATGTTATCAGAAAACGATGTCAAAGTTCTGAAAGCGATATCCGAAGGGCAATCTGATCCTCAGAGCATCGCCGAAAAGCTGTTGATGAAGGTGGAGGCAGTACGGGCGGCAGCAGACGCCTTGGGTGAGCAGGGTCTCATCCAAGTAGAAAAGTCGGTAAAGGTGGAATTTTCTCTAACGGATGAGGGCAGAAAGTATGCTCAGGATGGCCTTCCTGAGAGAAATCTGCTCAGGTCACTGGGATCTGGCAAGCCTTTGTCTGAGCTGAAAGACCCAGCACTCAAGATAGGTCTGGGTTGGCTGCGCAAGAAGGGCTGGGCGGCAATTCAGGCGGGCGAGATCAAGCCGTTGGGCTCTGTCCCACAGCCTGACAAGGATGAGAAGATGCTGCAAGATCTGCTAGCCGGACCAAAGAGCAGTGCAGAGCTAGATATAGAAAAGGACCTGGCCGACCTTAAGAGCAGGGGATTGATTGCCTCTAGCAAGAGCAAAGAATGGTTGTATAAGATCACAGAGGAGGGAGAAAAATGCGCTTATGGAATGGGCATTACCTTGGTCCAGGAGCCGTCTGTATCTTCGAAGTTCCATTCAATCAAAGCACATGAATTAAATCAGCTTACTTCAGATTTAATAAAAAATGGAAAATGGGGTATAAAAATCGGTGACGGTTGGTCGGACGATTATGTTGAATATGGTGGTAAGCTATATCATCCTCGTCCCTATGACGTCACCCTGGCAGCGGACAGGATCTATCCCGGCAAGAAGCATCCCTACCAGAGGCTCATTGATTTCATGCGAGAGATCATGCTGGAGATGGGATTTGTGGAGATCAAGGGCCAGATTGTGCAGTCCAGCTTCTGGAACTTCGATGCTCTCTTTCAGCCGCAGGACCATCCCGCCCGGGAGATGCAGGACACCTTCTATCTGGACAGCCTGGCAGAAATTCCCGATTATACCCGGGTCAAAGAGATGCATGAATGCGGCAAAGGTGCCAAGAGCACTGGCTGGGGCGGATGCTGGAGGCCGGAGGTGGCCCGCCAGGAGGTCTTGAGAACGCATACCACGGGAGTGACCATCAAGTATCTGGCTGAGCATCCCGAGCCGCCGGTCAAGGCCTTTGGCATAGATCGCGTCTACCGGCGAGAGGCCATAGACGCCACGCACACCCCGGAGTTCGAGCAGCTGGAAGGCATTGTAATGGACAGGGATGTCACATTCTCCCATCTTCTGGGCATCTTGAAGGAGTTTTATGCCAAGATGGGCTTTGAGGAGGTTCGCTTCCGGCCGGGCTACTTCCCCTACACCGAGCCCTCCGTCGAGCCGGAGGTCTTCATAGACGGCCTGGGATGGGTGGAGCTGGGCGGAGCGGGAGTCTTCCGAAAAGAGGTCACGGCGCCCTTCGGCATTGAGCATCCCGTGCTGGCCTGGGGCCTGGGAGTCAGTCGGGTAGCTATGCTCAAATTGGGGCTCAAGGACCTGCGGCTGCTCTATCAGTCGGACGTGCAGTGGCTGCGGGAAACGCCCGTTTCCATCAAGCTTTGAGGGATTAATCATGCCGGTTGTCAGAATTTATTATGAGGACATGGAGAGGCTGATTGGGGCCTCTCGCGAGACAATCATGGGCCGGCTGGCCATGATGGGTGCAGACATTGGAAAGAGGGCAGAAGAGGAGCACGTGGATGTGGAGTTCTTTCCGGATCGCCCCGATCTTTACAGCGCCGAGGGGGTTGCCAGGGCCATGCAGGGCTTTTTGGGCATCAAGACGGGGCTGGTGGAGTATGCCGTGCAGGAGGGGCCTATCGTCCTGCAGGTGGAGGAATCGGTAAAGTCGGTGCGCCCCTTCATCGGCTGCGCCGTGGTGCGGGGCTTATCGTTCACCAGCGAGGCCATTGAGTCGCTCATGGGCCTGCAAGAGGATCTGCATTGGGGACTCGGCAGAAACAGGCGCAAGGTGGCCATCGGTGTGCATGACCTATCCCGCGTCACTCCGCCTTTCCGCTACTTTGGGGAAGATCCGGGCAGAAAGTTCGTGCCCCTGGACTTCTCCGAGGAGATGAGCATGGAGGAGATCCTGCAAAAGCATCCCAAGGGCAAGGGCTACGGCCATATCCTGGAAGGCTGCGATCGCTATCCTCTCATCGTGGATAGCAAAGATCAGGTGCTCTCTTTCCCGCCTATCATCAACGGCGAGCTAACCAGTGTCACTGAGGAGACCGAGGATCTGTTCATTGATGTCACGGGAATGGACGGCATGGTGCATAAAGCTCTGAACATTGTGGTAACCTCCCTTGCGGAGCGGGGCGGCAAGATCGAGAGCGTTCTCGTCAAGAGAAGCGAGGGCGATTTTCTTTCCCCCAATCTGC
>JAFGNK010000102.1 GCA_016927055.1 Methanotrichaceae archaeon
TTCCCATGGCGATTCCCTTCCAGGGCACGACACTGATACTGTAGCCATGATAGTCTCCGGAGAGGGATTTACCGTTCATGGTGAGATATAAGCGAAAGAGCGTTAGGTCATCGGAGAGAATATCCAAATTCAGCTTATTTCCGGTGATGGTCCCGGTTGCAGTGGCTTTTTCAAGGCTGCTTCCCACGGCAATTGTGCCCTTGCCGAAGACGACATCATTTGACTGATACATCTCAAGAGCGACAACTCGATCCAGACTGTCCAGCAGATTCAAGCTCCAGGTACTGGTAGGGCTGAGGAGTCTCGCCTTGGACTGAGAGGCCTGCTGTGCTGCAATAGAGCCAGGCAGATTCTTTCCGGTTATCACAGGTGTGGCATTTCCTTTCTGGTCCTGCTGACCGGGGCTGAAGATGTCATCGCCCATGGTATTTCTTATGTCCTGCATGGCGGCTGCGCTGGAGGGACCCAGCGGGTCCTCCTGGGCGAAGACGCAGGCCACCAGGAAAATGAGCATTATGCTGGTCTGACTTTTAATCCAATTCATTTTGGCAACCCCTTAGGTCTGATAAAAACTTGCTCCCTCTCGATTTATAGAACATAAACCTGACGCTTAGCCAAAAAGTGGAAAAAGGGATAAGAGCATCAATTATTTATTACTTGGGACTTACGCACTTGCCACAGTCTTTATATATGGTTAAACTATATTAATTATATCAAATAAAATTGATCCGACTGAACTTGAATCCTGACAAGTGCGATGATCAAGTATCTGAATATGTCTTTACCTGTACTGAAGCTGCAAGATGTAGGCCTGACGGAGAAAGGAATCCTTCACATAATGCATTTACCTGTCTTCTAGAAGGCAGCCCCCAGACACGGAGACGTTGTGGGATGCCCCTTCCAAAATATTCTAATATTTTCTTCACAGTATTATGAGCACTTGCCAACTTAAACATAAAAAAATAAGGTATTAGTAAATCAATTTTTGTCTATTAATATAAATATAATTGGTGCAGATAAACTCAATAGTGGTTAATTCAACCTATTGATATTAAAGCTTAATTAAAATATATATTTTGCAAAAGCTTAAATAATTATAGGACATTTTAGTGAGTTAAAATTTTGATAGTTTAAATTCTTAATAAAAGAAAGTGGTGAAAGATATGATGGACAGAAATAAAGAGCCGGAGTCTCCCGTTAATGTGGAAAAGGCCATGGAGCATGCACTATTCGCTGTGAGGAACAACTGGGTAAATGATGTTTATGGATTTGAGGGTTGGAGTAGTGCAGAGCCAGAGAAAAAACCGCTCGTCATCCACGATCTAAATGGGCAGGTACTTTTCTATGAGTTTGAAGTAACTCAAGGAGACATGCCGGTGGGATCTGTTAAAGCCAGCGCCAGCAAGATAATAGGCTCTCCTGTTCCACAAATACAGCTCGTGCCCAGACGATGGGACTCAAATTACGCAATTAACAAGGCCAAAGAAGAAGCTAGAAAGAAATATCCCAAAGCAGAGATTGCAGAGGCAGAGCTAGTCTGTTACAATTATCCGAAGATTGGTGTTAGGATCGATATCGATGATCCTAGAACAGGTACTGAAAGCATGATCTTCGATGTATCCGATCTTTCATTAGTTGACAAATTTGGATCGGATGAGTTGGAGGGGTTTACATCATATTCCTTCTATAACGAAGTTGCCATGCCAGAAGCCGCGCGCAAAGAGCGACTCTGGAAGATAGCCGATGGAGAACTAGAGGCCGCAAAGTCAGACATTCCGAGAATGTTTGAAAAAGGACTGGATGCCAGCGATCAGAAGGAGATTCGAAGAGCGTACAAATGCGATTCGGCATCTAATTTGGAGCAGCCTATAGGTCCAATTATTGAATTTGTATCTCAAAAGGTAATTCAATACTGCCCGCATTGCAAAACACATGATTGTCTTGCCCTTCACTCTCAGCAGACCAATGTCTATTGTGCAGTAGCTACGGGACAAATGATCTTGGACTTCTATCGCTATTACTACAACCAAGAACAGATCGCTGCAGCAATGGGCACGGGCGCAGGTGGAACAAGCAACAATGGCCAAGTTAACGGATATAAGAACCTCTCCAATTTATGCCTCAATGCAGTAATTGATGTAACTGCTAATTGGGCTGAGGCTAAGTCAGAGATAGACGCCAATCGTCCATTAAAGAGCGGAATTCCAGGTCATGCCCGGGCTTGCTTTGGATGGAAGCGCCAGAACGTTTTCGTAATTGGAAGACAGCCAGGAAAATGGCTCTATATCCTAGATCCCTGGCCATGGAATGCCGATATCTGCAAAGGTGGCGCTATATATTGGGAGGACTGGTACGCAATAAATCATACAAACTTTATTTATGTGCGTCACCGCACAACCCCCTGCAAATAGGAGACATGAAATAGATGTTTGTAGGAGGAGAATATGCTAAAAAGCTGGCTGAAGAAGAATTGATGCGAACCCTAATCCAGAAAGATAGATTATTTGCACCATTGAGCGCAGCATCTATTGGAACACCGTTTCTGGTAAGGAACGTTTTTAAGAAGCCATCTTACTGGCTTATTCCCCTCTTGATGCATGACCGAGTGGGTGGATTTGTCAGAGTGCTTGGAAATGGCAGAGTAGCACACATTGGAACATTCTATCACGATCCCAGTGAACTTCGAGACGCGCCTTTAGAGATAACAGGGGTGTCAGCTGCAGAGGCAAGCAGGCAAGCCACAAGGAAAATTCACCACGATCAAGGTGAGTCTGCCAGCGATCCAATTTTTGTGCATGATGGACCTATCGGACGCGAGGCTTGGCTAATAGAGGTAGTCAGAGAAGGAATACCTCGTCGGTGGATCTTTGTTACTCCTGCGTTCATTTATGAGCGCACTGCAGGCGAAATGCTTGACGAGACTATGGAATAGGCCAAAAAAAATATTAAGATTTCAGTCCGTGCTCGCCCTTTGCACCTCTATTTTTTCACCCTTCTTCATGCGCTTGATGATGCGCTTGGCCATCTCCGAGGACTTGGCCACCCGAATGTCTCCTCTTCTACCCACGGTAGCTGTGAAGACCGGCTCCTCGCCCACGAAGACCTCCACCGACTCTCCGGCCATGCCCTCCAACCAGATGATGAGATGCTTGGCAGTCTCCTCAAACTTAGGAGTTGCAAGACAAGGCTCGTCCTGGGTGCGCACATCGATATGCAGCCCCAGGTTCTTCTCGATCTGATCGATGTTCTTGCCGGCTTTGCCGATCACTCGCGCCGCTTCATCATGTGGCACGTGGATGACAGCAGAGGAGTCGGTGAGCATCTCCACCTGGAAGGGGCCTCGCACGTGGTGGGATATCTCCTTCTCAATCTCGCGACTGGCCAGCTTCCAGGAGGGGGATGGCTTACGGCTCTCCTTGGACACGGGCATGACCACGATCTGCTCGCCATAGGAGTACAGCTCATACTGCGCCTGACCCGTCTCAAAGTCCTTGACCACAATCACCGGCCGGGCCAAATCCGCTTCCATCATGCCCACAGGAACCTTGACCACGAACTCCACATCCAGGACAAAGGTGACCTCACCCTTCTCGATGAAGACCACTGTGTCCACAACCTGTGGAATCATGCCCATATCCACTCGCCCAAGAAGGCGCTGCAGGGCATCGATGGGCTTGTTGGCATGCACCACACCGATCATGCCCACCCCAGCCAGGCGCATATCTGCGAAGACCTGGAAGTCGCGCGTCTTTCTCACCTCATCGTAGATGGTGTAGTCCGGCCTGACCAAGAGCAAAATATCAGCCGAAGCTTCCATGCTGCCTTCTAACGGCCCGTACTGGGTGATCTCCGGGGGAACCTGCAGATCGCGAGGCGATTCCAGGGTCTTAACCACATAGTTGCAACCCAAGAGATACTCGGCAACTCCGGCGGCAAAGGTGGACTTTCCTGACCCCGGCGGACCGGCGATGAGGATGCCTCTCTGAGCCTCCTTCAGCCTTTCTTTTAGCATGCCGCTATGCCGGTAAGAGTCAAAGTTCACCTTGGCTACTGGTCGCACAGCCGTTATCTCCAGGCCATCGGAGAACGGTGGCTTGGCTATGGCGATTCTCATAGGCCCGAGCTGAATTATGGTGGCACCCATCTTCTCCATCTCCACATAGCCTTCCGGATCCGCCTTGGTCCTCTCGTAGATCTCGCGTGAGAGGTCTCTCAGCTCCCTTTCCGATAGCGGCCTCTCCCCCAAACGAACCAGGGAAAAGTCTCCAACGCGTCCTCTTTTGGCCATGGGGATGGCGCCCTCCTTAAGATGCACAGAGAGCGTATCCTCGGTGAAGTATCTCTCCAGAGACAGGGGCTTGATAGCCTCGCGCTGCGGGCGGACGTACTCCACGTCCAGGCCCATGGCCTCCGCCACGCGAGACTGGACCTGATCGCTGGTGAGGAAAGAGGCGCCAAGCTCGAGAGCCACATCCCGAATCATAGCGTCAATCTCTCCCCCTCCGGCGAGCTTGATCTGGTCTAAATTAGGCCTGATGCCTACGTATTCCAGCTCGATCTTGCCCACCTTGGCCAGCTCAGAGAGCCTCCTTAACTCCTCCAATCCTCGAAGACCGATATCTCGCCCATGGTTAGCCTGAGCTTCCAGCTCGGCTACCACTGCTTCTGGTACAACGATCCTGCGGCCCTGCAGCTCACCTGCTTTGATCTTGGCAGAGACCCTGCCATCAATTACCACACTGGTATCTGGCACTAACGGTTGCGCCATTGTCGAAAACATCCTTCAATCATCAATTATCATCTAGAGCTTAAATAAAGCTAGAGATATACTATATCCATCTTTCGCTTTTCAACTATCCATTCCAGCACGTAGTCGATGTCCAGTTGCTTTCTGGTCTGCAGACTGGACTGGACCACCATGACGGGACCGCTCTTCATAGCCTCGAATATCTTTTGGGAGGCCACTGCCCCAAACCCGGGGTCGAGCCTTCTTAAGATGTATAGCTTCATGTCACTGCAAGCAAAGCCTTCATCAGTTAGGTGTCCGAGTTCAATGCAGACTTTTCCCGGCGAGGATTGCAGCCGGAAGGCCACGCTGTAGCTGGCAAATTTGCTTCGATCATAGAGCTTTCTCTCCTGAAAAGCAGGCCGCAGATCCTCTTCCATTATGGCGGTCCCCAAATTGATCAGATCCCCAGAAGCCTGGCAGGAGTACTGGGTGCAGCCTGCCAACTTGGAAGCAGTAAGGTTTTTTAACGACGCATGCTTTGCATGACAGTATTCGCTGTCATCTACCGCCCAGAAGTCCCGGCTCAAAGGAAATGAGGCAGATGCATAATTGTCGCAGCCTTTGCACTTCAGCCCGATGATAATTTCCTTATTCAGGAACGGCGCAATGCCCTCCAAAATGGCTAGAGCATCTGCGACGCGAAAGTCTGCTGCCTCACCGAGGTTCCTCTTGGCTTCTCGGACCGCAAAGAGTATTTCATTCCTGTTATCCATAGGCTACCCTTCATACGCCAGAGCCTGGTGCCCGGCGGCATGAACTCTATTCAAGAAGAGCACCTTACATAAGAACTTGCCGTGGCTCCGAAAGAGATATATTTACTCATCACTTTTTCGCGGAGAAGAGGAGATCAGAGCACGAACTATAGGAGGTCAGCCCTTGAAAGAGATACGCTTACATGGTCGTGGCGGCCAGGGATCTGTCACTGCGGCCGAAATAATAGCCGTTGCGGCTTTTGAGGACAAGAGGTTCTCACAGGCATTTCCGGCCTTTGGAGTAGAACGGAGAGGTGCGCCGGTAATGGCCTTTGCCAGAATTGCCGACAGGCCCATCCGAATCAGAAGTCAGGTCTATGAGCCGGATTACATCATTGTGCAGGATGTAACCTTGCTCGATGTGGTAGATGTGGCAGGAGGACTTAAGCCGACCGGGAAGATAATAATAAACACCGACCGGCCCAAAGAGACACTCAAGCTTAAGACAGATGCAGAGATAATCACCATAGACGCTACCAAGATCGCCATGGAGATTTTGGGAAGACCTATTGTCAACACCACCATGCTGGGAGCATTTTGCGGAGCCAGCAGAGAAGTAGGGCTGGAGAGCCTGAACAAAGCTATTTCTGAACGCTTTAAAGGGGAATTAGGCAAAAAGAACCTGCTTGCCATTAAAACCGCTTACGAGAGGGTGTCTTAAATGGTAATTAAAGCAGGGAGTTTGGTAGATCCGTGCAGCACCCGCGTGACAAAAACCGGTGCCTGGCGGACGTTCGTGCCTGTATTCGATCATGAGAAGTGCATAAAATGCAGCCTCTGCGAGATCTACTGCCCAGAAGGCTGCATCCACCAGGAAGAGGGGCTCTTTGTCCCGGACCTGGACTACTGCAAAGGTTGCAGCGTGTGCGCTAACGAGTGCCCACGCATGGCGATTACAATGGTCCTGGAGGAGAAGTAATGAGCGAGAAGACTGCTAATATGAAAGTGGTGGAAGGCTCTTATGCGGTGGCCCATGCAGTCATGTGCTGCCGACCGGATGTGATCTCAGCCTACCCCATAACGCCTCAGACCCACATTGTGGAGAACCTCTCCCAAATGGTAGCTAATGGTGAGCTTGACAGCGAATTCCTTACCGTAGATTCCGAGTTCTCAGCTCTGTCCGTTTTAGTCGGTGCCAGCGCCTGTGGTGGCAGGAGCTACTCCTCGACCACGAGCCAGGGCCTGGCCCTGATGTATGAGGTTTTGTACAACGTTTCCGGCATGAGGCTGCCTGTTGTTATGAATGTGGCCAACCGAGCCATGGGCGCGCCGCTCAATATCTGGAACGACCAGCAGGATGCTATAGGCGCTCGCGATGTAGGATGGATACAAATCTATGCGGAGAATGTGCAAGAAGCAGTTGATGCCACGCTGCAGGCCTACAAGATCGCCGAGGATGCCCAGATCAGGACGCCAATAATGGTCTGCATGGACGGATTCATCTTAACCCACGTCTACGAACCGGTAGAACTCCTGGACAAGGAAATGGCCAGGGAGTTTCTGCCCGACTACCAGCCGCCCGCTATCCTGGACCCGGCCCACCCCATGACCTTCGGAGCCTTCGCGGATCCCTCCACCTACACGGAGTTTCGCTACCAGCAGTTCGAGGCCCAGCTAAAGTCAATGGAGAAGATTGAGCTGGTTGCTCGCGAGTTTGAGGAGACCTTTGGTAGATACTACGGAGGGCTCTTGGAAAGTTACTTTGTCGAAGACGCCGAGATAGTAATAATCACCCTGGGCTCAGTCGTGGGAACAATCAAGGATGCCATCGATGCCATGCGATCTGAGGGCAAGAAGGTCGGCCTGGTAAAGGTGCGAAGCTACCGACCCTTCCCGGTACAAGCTCTGCGAAAGGCCCTGAAAAATGCCAGCGTAATTGCCGTCGTGGAAAAAGACGTCGCTATCGGGAGCGAAGCCGGTCTGTTAACAGATCTGAAGGCTGCCTTCTACAACAGCAATATCAGGACACCCATCATCGGCTTTGCCGCGGGTCTGGGAGGTCGCGATATCACAGTCAAGGATATAAGCAAAATCGTGGCCAAGGCAGAGGCCGCCCGAAAAGGAATAGAATCCGAGTTCGAATTCCTGGATCTAAGAAAGGAGATCCTTTAGGAGGCTGAGAAAAATGGAAAATTCTTTGCTGGCACCAGGACACAGGGCCTGCGCCGGATGCGCCATGCCCACTACCATCAGGCTGGTTCTTGACGCCGCAGGACCCGACACGATTGTGGTCTCGCCCACCGGATGCCTGGAGGTTACGACCACACCCTTCCCGGAGAGCGCCTGGTGTGTTCCCTGGATTCACTCCTTATTCGAGAATGCGGCAGCCGTCGCGTCAGGCGTGGAGGTTATGCTCAAGCGCAGGGGTAAGGACACGAACGTCATAGTGATAGGCGGAGATGGGAGCACCTTTGATATCGGCATAGGCTCCAACTCCGGCATGTTCGAGCGCGGACATAAGATTCTCTATGTCTGCTACGACAACGAGGCCTATATGAACACGGGCGTGCAGAGAAGCGGATCTACGCCCTTCTGCGTGCATACCACCACTACGCCGTCAGGCAGCAAGAGCCTGGGCAATCCACGGCCCAAGAAGGACATGCCGGCCATTGCTTTGGCCCATAAGGTTCCCTACGTGGCTACCGCCTCTGTGGCCTATCCTGTGGACCTGAGACGAAAGGTCAAGAAGGCCTTGCAGGTGAACGGGCCGTCCTATATTCAGGTCAATGCGCCCTGCATCACCGGCTGGACCTTTGAAGCCGGCACCATGATTGAGCTGGCGCGCCTGGCTGTGGAGACTGGCCTGTGGCCGCTCACGGAATACGAAAACGGAGAACTGACTGAGGTCAAGAAGGTACGCCGGCCCAAGCTCACGCAAGAATATCTCAAGCTGCAGGGCCGCTACAAGCACCTCTTCAA
>JAFGNK010000103.1 GCA_016927055.1 Methanotrichaceae archaeon
ACTACGAACCACACCGGCGTCGGGACAACCTGTCCGTTCCTCTTTACGGTTTCAAGTCGTATGTACTTTTTATTCTGAAACTGCTCCCGCTTGCACTCTTCACTCATGCTGCACCTTTTTCTCTTTACCTTCAAGCAAGACATTGGCCATGCAGTCCACCAAGTGCATCGAGCCCTCGTATCCCAGAAAGAGCTGGTGAGACGCACCATAGCGATCATGATTGGGCAGTCCCACCCGAAGGAGCGGCACCTTCTCCTTCCTGGCAACCACTCTTCCGGTGAAGGGGCCCACCATCAGCTCGATATCCCGGCGGGAGGCTTCCGCTGCAATCTGCGAGAAATCAGCGCCCATCATAACCTTGGACCCGGGGGCAAGCTCGGCGGCATTTTCAGCAAATGCAGGATTGGCGGCACCCGTAGCCACTATCTGCGCTCTCATGCCCAGCTCCGCCATGATGCTGGTTATACCCAAAACCATCTCCGTATCTCCGTAGACAGCGGTCTTAACATCAGATAGAAGCTTATGAGCATCGACCATGGTATCCAGCAATCGGCCCCTCTCCCGTTCATAGCTCTCAGGCATGCAAAGCCCGGTCAGATCTTCCAGATTTGCAGCCAGACGATCGGTGAATTCCAGACTCATGGGCAGAGGCAGAGCAATATGGGGAACTTCGAACTCCTTCTCCAAATAGTCTCCTGCTCCCGGCTCTTGCACCCATCCGCCTATTGTCAGTGTCGCTTTTGAGTTGGCCGTATCCCGGATGTCATCAAGAGGCGTTCCCCCCCTGGGTATGAGGGGTAGATCCTGGCTGAGGGGAGCATCAAAGGTCTCGGATATGTCCGGCATCAGAATATACTCCAGGCCCCAATCGTCCAGGAACCGCCGCAGAAAGCGAACATCCGCCGGTGAGATTATGGATCCCACCAGTATGTTGATCCGTCCGTTGATCTGTCCTTTAGGCTCCGATTTCCTGGCCATGGTCTGGACCAGGCCCTTCAGAGCGACCCGGTATCCAACTTCATGAGAGGCAGCATAGCTGGGCGTCGAGACAGAGACGATGGTTACATCTTTAGCCAGGGGTTCTTGTGCCTGGAATTCCCGAACTATTTGGGGCACATCATCTCCAATGGTCTCAGCCAGGCATGTGGTGGCAATGCCTATCACCTTCGGGTTGTATCCTTTTATAACATTCTTCAGCCCCTGCATAAGATTGGCAGCTCCACCGTAGACCGCACCCTTCTCGCTCAGAGCAGTGCAAGCAATGTCCACCGGCTCGCGAAAGTGATGCGCCAGGTAGAGGCGCATGTAGGTGCTGCATCCTTGAGAGCCGTGGAAAAGGGGCATGCAGCCCTCGTTTCCCCGGAAGACCAATACGCTGCCCATGGGCATGCACATGGAGCAGGGATTAACTGTGGCAAAGCTCTTGGACATCATTATTCACTCCTGGCACAGATGCCAATTGCGATCCTTTGCCGACCCAGCATGGCCTTTTTACAGGAAGCTGCCATACCGGGCTATTGATGGTAATGCAGACCTCTCGGGCGAAGTTTAGCATTCCCTCAAAGCCTTCAAAGTTCGTGCTTCGGTCGTGATTGAAGTCACTGAAGGCGACTCCCATTTTATAGGCCAGAAAACGCTCTTTTACGCCCGCCACCAGCAGGTCCGCTTTCTGCTTGGAAAGAAGCTCCTTCAGCTCCAGGGGATTGGCATCATCAATGATCACTGTGCCTTCTTTTACAATGTAAGCGATCTTCTGATAGTCGTCTCGATTCCCAGTTTGCGTCCCGATTATTACGACCTCCATTCCCAGCTCCTGGAAGGCCCGCACCAGGGAGACGGCCTTGGCTGCTCCGCCCATGTAAATGGCCGCTTTCTTTCCGGCAACTTTCGCCCGATAAGCCTCGATCTGAGGCGCTACCCGGGCCGTTTCCCGAAGGATTATCTCTTCGGCCTTTTGCTTTAGCTCCGCCGAGGCGAAGAACTCTGCAGCTGTGCATAGAGCATTTGACATATCCTGCAGGCCAAAGAAGCTTATTCGTCTATAGGGAATGCCATATTTTTCTTCCATATTCTTGGCAAGATAGGTCATGGAGCCGCTGCACTGCACCAGATTCAGCTGAGCCGTATGAGACCTCTGTATCTCAGCTATCCGAGCGTCGCCCGTGAGAGTTGCCACTACCTCGATCCCCATCTCCTGGAAGAGAGGCTTGACAAACCAGAGATCGTCCGCCACATTATATTCACCGAGCAGGTTGATGGAAGGGTGCCTGGGCATATAATCCCGGGTTCCGATCAGCTCGCTGAGGGCGTTGCAGGCTGCTTTGTAGCCTTCGTTCTTGTTTCCCCTAAATCCCTCCGACTTTACGGGCAGGACGGGAATGCCCAGCTCTGCGCTCGCTTTTCTGCACACAGACTGCAAATCATCTCCGATTATACCTACAATACAGGTGGAATAAACAAAGATGGCCGGCGGATGATACCGGTCCGCCAGCTCCCGGAGGCTTGCCGCCAGCTTCTTCTCGCCGCCAAAGACCACATCCAGTTCCTTCATGTCTGTAGAGAAGCTATTGCGGTAGAGATCGGGGCCGGAGGAGGTACTGCCCCGGATGTCCCAGGTGTAGCTGGCACAGCCTATGGGGCCATGTACCAGATGCAGAGCGTCAGTGATGGGATTGAGCACCACTCTTGCTCCGGAGTAGACGCAGGCTCTCTGGCTCACGGCTCCGGCCAGGCTATCGCTATTGCAGGCCAGAGGGATGCCGTCGCCTTTCTGCTGGATGTGCCCCTCCCTGCCTTCAAAGATCTTGACAATCATTTTTTCCTCGGCGATCTTTCTTTTTTTTTTTCAGTTCTTCTTATCGGTTCTTGTTTCGTATCCTTCGCTCATCAAATGTTCAGAGCACCATTCACAAGGCGCCTTAGAGAATCATCTCAAAGTGCGTATCATCCGAATCTCGATCCCGTCTTTCCAGGAATGTGTTGCCGATCATCTCCACCAGTCTTGCCGCACCCGCATAACCGATGATCGGAAAGTAGTGCAAATTAGCGCGATCGGTGATGGGGAAGCCTACTCGCACCAGAGGTATGTCTTCAG
>JAFGNK010000104.1 GCA_016927055.1 Methanotrichaceae archaeon
GCAATAGAATAATCGAGTCCTCTGTGAGTCCTACGTGCGTTCTGCGTCTCTGTGGTGATAGTCCGTAACCATTTGGTTATAACCAGTTGCGAGCGACGTTTCATCACAAAGATCACAAAGTTTACAAAGGACGCACAAAGCGACTAAACTTGCAGATGGAAACTGCAGTAACCTCAGGTTAGCCACTGGAAATGGCGAAGAGCCAATCGATTTTTATCTTTTTCTCATCAGAGAGGGCAGGAGAAACAATGCCCACCAAACCACCATCATCATCGTCTGCTACGAGAATATTCCTTATATCCGTGTTATCGAATTCGCCATACTTTTTGTAAATACCATCATCTGTAACACCTACATGTAAAAATATTGATAATTTTAGCTTTGAAAACTATCCTGAACTGGAAGAGCCAATGATATTTCCAGAATCCGAGCCGCCAAGCAGTCAGTATAGCGCCTCATTTAACAGCTTCACACCGGATAACGCAAGGAGCATTATTAAAATACAGGCTACAAATCTCAAAGATGAGCTATTCGCGAAGTATAAAGAAGATATGGTTTTGCAAGATGGCTCGAAGAGAACATATGCACCCTTGAATCCAGGTTCACTATCTTCATTCCTTCATTCGCGAAATGATGGATTTCGAGAACCGATCCAAAAAACCACGGTAAAATTATAGCGGGGAGTAGATTTGAACTACTGATCTACGGGTTATGAGCCCGTCGGGATATCCTGACTACCCTACCCCGCTGCATTTGGGATATACTCAATGACTTTATCCTAGCTTATAAGGCTTGCGTACAAAAATGCGCCGTTCTGGTGAGGAGCATGAGGGTCATTATTCGTCTTTTTCCGCTAAAATAAGCCCGCCCCATGCTATAATCCAGTTCTCCAGCGCCCCGATACTGCTGGCGCGCGGACCATTCCTTGCCGCGCCGCTGGCTGGGGCCCGGTTTGCAAAGCCAGGATTTTTCGGCAATATCTGCGCTAAATATCTGGGTCGCTTATTGCCAGGTCGCTTACTTAATGTATCTGAAAGTGCCAGTGCAGCCTTATGTTGCTTCTCGGTGCGGATGAAGCCGGAAAAGGCCCCGTCGTCGGCTCCATGTTCGTGGCCGGCCTGGTGATCGAGGAGGATAGGCTCTTCGACCTGGCAGGCTTTGGGGTCAGGGACTCCAAGCTCCTCGCGCCAGCGAAAAGAGAGATGCTGGCCAAAAAGATCACCAGGATTGCCACTGACCAATACATCCTGGAGGTGAAGGCCCATGTCATCGATGAGTTGCGGGGCGTTATGACCATGAACGAGATCATGGTGAAAAGCTTCTCTTCCGTGGTGGCAAGGCTGCACGCCGACCGGGCCGTCCTCGATGCCGCCGATGTGAATGCGGAAAGGTTCGCACAGCGTGTGAAGGCCGCGAGCAAAACCACTATGGATCTGACAGCTGAGCACAAAGCCGATCAGCGCCACCAGGTCGTCTCCGCAGCTTCTATCCTGGCCAAAGTACAGCGGGACGCATCCATGCGGGAGCTGGAGGAGGCCATGAACTGCAAGATTGGCAGCGGCTATCCCCATGATCGGGATACCATCGCGTTCTTGGAAAGGTGGGTAAAAGAAAACCGGGATCTCCCCCCCTGTGCCAGACACAGCTGGGCTACAGCGAAGCGTATAAAAGCTAGTTTTATATAGGCTGCCTGAAACTAAGAGGCGCAAAGAAGAGGGATCTCATGGATATAGAGGATACTTTGCTTATGATTCCAGGGCCGGTCAAGGTCGCGCCTCGTGTTCTGCGCGCCATGTCCAAGCCCATGATCAGCCACCGAAGCGGTGATTTCAGCTCAATTTACAGCGACTGCTGCGGTCTTCTCAAGCAGTTCTTCGAAACCAAGAACGAGATAGTAATAATGACCGGCAGCGGCACTGTGGGCATGGATGCCGCAGTTGCGGGCCTCATCGGCCATGACGATAAGATCGTAACCATATCCAACGGAAAGTTCGGGGAGCGGTTCACCGAGATCGGTGAGAGATATGGCAAAGCCATTCCCGTGAAGTTCGAATGGGGCACTCCCTTTGACCTGGACCAGGTCGAGGCCGCGCTGGAAGAGGGCGCCAAAGCCATAGCCATGGTTCACAATGAGACCTCTGTGGGCCTGACCAACCCGGCAAAGGAAGTCGGCAAGCTCGCCAAAAAACACGATGCAATCTTTATCGTAGATGGCATATCCTCCATAGGCGGCAACGAGTTTCTCACCGATGAGTGGGGCATAGACATTGCCATCACCGGATCGCAGAAGGCTCTGGCCGTGCCACCTGGCCTGGCTGTGGTCTCCGCCACGCCCCAAGCAGAAGAGCGTTTCTTGCCGAAGAGCAGAAGCTACTACTCCGACCTGAAGGCGCACCTGAAGAGCGTGCGAAAGAGCCAGCCCCAGACACCCTTTACTCCGGCTGTGTCGCTGTTCTTCGCCATGCAAGAAGCACTGCACATGGCAGCCGAAGAAGGCTTTGCCGCCCGACGGGCCAGAACAGCCAGGCAAGCGGAATCAGTTCGCTCCGCGGCCAAGGCGCTGGGCATAGAGCTCTTCCCCCAGGTCAATGAGCACTCCCACTACTCCAATACTGTCACTGCCATGAAGATGCCCGAAGGCGTCACGGATGACAAGCTGCGCGGCGGCATGAGAAAGCAGGGTGTCGTCGTCTCCGGAGGGCAGGACCTTATCAAAGGCAAGATTTTCAGGATCGGCACCATGGGAGTATGCTCTTCTGGCGATATCCTGCGAACCATCCAGACCTTGGAGCTGATACTGGCCAAAGAAGGCAAGATTGCCTCCTGCGGCGCGGGTGTCGAGGCGGCAGCCAGGGTGCTGGAAAGCCAATAAGGCGAGAAATTACGGCTCTTTTTTTTTAATTATATTCATCGCATAACATTCCGGGTTTCTGGACAGAGGCAAGCTATAGCCAGTGATTTATTTCCTGGTAACCTAATTTCCGCGCCATTTTTTTAGCCAGGGACCAGGCATTCTCCGCAGAGGAAAAATTATTCTAATGATGAGCAAATAGAATAAAAGCAGGCGACAAGATTAAACATAATATAATTAGTATTAAAGATAACTATTAATGAGAGAACAATGATGGATCATAATGGATATTGAGGCATCCGCCGAGAATGCACAAATCCTAAAAGGGGAAAAAGGCTTTATAAGTAAGCAGGCGGTAGAATACATTCTTGATTTCATGGGGGTCGAAGCTTGAGTAGATTAAAATCAAAAATGCGCATTGAAGTATCAAATCAATGCTCGATACTATGTAATAAAGTAGGAAGAGATAAACTTAATCTCACACTATTGCTATTATTAGGCATAATTTCTGCTTTATCCCTTGCCCCGCCCTGCGCAGCTCAGAGTGGCTATGAAATCAGGAATGCCGTGGTTGCCCCAGAATATGGCTATGAGGACTTTGCCTACTCCGCCCAGGTATGGATGAGCGAGGAGGCGGCCAGCAAAGTAGGTGTCATTGCCGTCACCAAATTCAGCTTAAAGCTAAATATCTACGACAATGGCAAGCAGATCTACACCGAATCCTCCCCCAGCCAAACAGGCATGGGCAAGAGCTCATTTACCTTCGGGCCCTATAACTTCGAAAATAGATTCGGCATAACCAGCACCAGTAATGCCACCTTCGAGTTCATCTTCTATGCAGGCGGCCAGCAGGTCGCCAAAACCCCCAGAATAAAGGGCCCCATCGTCCAGCCGCCCACAATGACCGGAGCCCCTCAGTTTGATAAAAATCCCTATTTCTTCCAGGGAATCTCTATCTCTGCCGGATTCAAGGACCTGGACAAACTTTTGCCTGCACCAACATGCCACCTGGAGATCACAGGCCCGCTGGGTACCGCTGATTCCAGGAGCTGGACTGCAGCCGACATTCCTTGCCAGGCCTCAGGAAAGAGCACATATTCCTGCACTGTGGCTGAGGATCTGTCCAGTTACAGAAATGGCGGAAATTTCAGCTTCAAGCTGGTCTACAACAACCTCAAGCTCGATCCCCTCATATACGGACCCTACAACGTCTCTCTTCAGCCTTACAATCCTGCTATAGAAAAGGTCAGCATTCCGAAGTTGCTGGATTATACCAACTTCACCATTCAGGCTTATGTCAAGGACGCAGGGGCCAGGATGATAGGCGGCAGCCCGGACGGCAGCGTGGCCAGCCTCAAGATCAGCCACCCCCAGAAAGGCGAGATGGTTTATACTTCATCCGAGCCCGCGGTACAGGGCAGCAGCCTGTTCTATGAGTGGACCAGTGCCAATATCCCTGCCCTCTTCAACAGGAGCGATGTGCAGCTCGCCAAGAATGCACCTTTCCAGGCCAAAGTGGCATACAAGAACGAAAACTGGGACTATCAAGCCGAAAAGTCCAACATCAGCTTCAAAGTAGTGGAAGAGATACCCAAACTCGATCTTCAATACCCTTCAACCGTTTACGTGCGGGCCGGTGAGAGCGCCGTCCAGGATATAATTGCCACAGTTGCCTTCTCCAAAGGTGCAGGAGACTTGAATTTCAAGCTATCCGGCCCGGATCAGAACCTGGACGCGACGGAGAAGGCAGTATCATTAGGAGGAGGCAGGTACCAGTTCAAGAGGCAGGTAACCTTCGATGACCGCCATATCAATAACAACTACACTCTAACATTATCCTTTGTCCACCCAACCCTTGAAGATGGCAGATATACCTTTGAGGACAAATTCATTAAAGTCTCCCCGCTTTCCGTGCAGTTTTCGGAAGGCTTTGTGTCCCCAACCACCGGGCTTTGGAACGACAGCTACACATATTCTCTGAAGATCGATACCACCATCGTGCCACTCGAGGTTCGGCTCCAGACCTATGATCCCTGCACCAGCGAATGGACGGACAAAGGTGCCAGGAAAGCGACGAATGAATCATCATTGCTCAACTGGACTCTTACGCCTTTTTGCTATGAATGCAAAGAGATGCAGCAGCAGGGAGCAAAATATCGTTTCAAGGCCAGCTTTGCAGGAAA
>JAFGNK010000105.1 GCA_016927055.1 Methanotrichaceae archaeon
TATGCGGGGGACGGGATTCGAACCCGCGAACGCCTGCGCGACAGGGCCCTCAACCCTGCTCCTTTGACCTGGCTTGGAAACCCCCGCTCGAAATGGGTTTGTAGATCGGCTTCAGGGCCGATCCTTATGATTCTAAGCTAGCTCTGCCAGCTTTGCGTCCAGGTCCTCTGCCCTCTTCTGGATCTCAAGAGCCGCCTTCGCCACCAGATCTTTGGCGGGCATGCTTCCACAGCTCTCAATCGAGAGCACGAATGAGTCCAGGATGGGCGTCACAGTGATGGCCCCTGGCTCGCACGTATCAACACAGAGCTTGCACAGAGAGCATTCCACCATATTTGTAGCTTTCGCTCTGCCCTCATCCACAACCAGAACATTTCTGGGGCAGACTTCAACGCACTTTCCGCATCCGTCGCAGGAATCTGCCACCTCTATGCCGGGCAGATTCTTGTAGCCGCACAGCGTGCCTGCCTGCCACTTGGTGTGCTCTTTGCCCACATGCTTGGTGGCATAGCCCTCGATGACCAGCTTCTCGCCCTCGCCCAGAATAACGATTGGGATCTTATCGAAGGCAGGCTTGACACCGGGATCGGTGAACTGAATGTCCCTGGAGTAGACCATGCCCGGCCCTTCCGAGGAGAGCATGAAATCCACCCGGCAGCCGGGACAGCCAGCTCCCTCGCACTGGCACTCATCCGGCAGGCAGAAGATATTCAGGTCCTCTGCCTGCAAGGGCACCTCTCCTAACCGCAGCGAGATCTGCTCATCGAAGAGCACAGATGTGTTATCGTAGATACCGATCTCATCTATGGCCAGTACAGGCACTTCGCTCATGCAGGCGCGGCGAATGCCATTGGCAAAAGCGGCAGACACGCCACTGAGGAGGAACCGGATGCGGGCCTCCTCGAGCAGCAGCAATTCTAACTTCAAACTCTACACCCTTCGACCCCTTTTTCCGCCGGAAGGCTTGGTGCCGTCGTGGGGTATGGGGGTCGCATCTTCTATTCTGCCAATACGCAGGCCTGCACGAGCAAGAGCGCGTATGGCTGCCTGTGCCCCCGGTCCCGGGGATCTCTGCTTGTTTCCGCCGGGCGCGCGTACTTTAACGTGAACCCCGACAATCCCCTTGTCTTTCACAGCGTCTGCGACCTGCATGGCCATCTGCATGGCTGTGTAGGGAGAACTCTCGTCTCTAGCCGCCTTTACCACCATACCGCCTGAGATCTTCGCCAATGTCTCGGCTCCGGTCAGGTCGGTGATGGTTATCAGCGTATTGTTAAAGGACGAGAAGATATGGGCAATGCCCCATTTTCCTTCTGCCATTTATGCTTCCACCCTGGGTGTTCTGGTTGCCCTCTCGGGATGGCCTTCCTTGGCCATGGGCGATCCCATGTAATAATCAATACTCATTTCCTCGCCCCGCTTTACCAGATAGCCCGGTACATCTACTCTGCGCCCGGAGACCTGAATATGGCCGTGAACGATGAACTGCCTGGACTGCTTCAAGGAATTGGCGAGCCCCTGGCGGTAGACCTGCGTCTGTAGCCTTCTCTCCAAAACGTCATTCACCTTCATGGAAAGAATGGCGTCGAGATCTCCTTCCTCTTTGAGCATTCCCAGTCTCTTTAAGCGAGCAAGAATGGCTCCTGCCTCGGGAGGTTCCCGTCCGATAGCTACGGAAGCGAGCATCTTTCTGCTGGCCTGCCGGTACTTCCTGAGAACAGCCTGCGCCTTCCACAGCTCTCTCTTGTTTCTAAGGCCGTAAGCCTTGACGACCTCTACTTCCCCAGCAATGCGTTCCGCCTGCCAGGGAGTGCGGGGCCGCTCGTACATCTTGCGGCTCTTGCCTGGATATCCCATTTTTTACCACCTACTCCTTGGTTGCAGCTGGTGATCCTTCTTTCCGGCGGCTGACGCCAACGATTGCGCCCGTGCGTCCGGAAGATCTGGTCTTCTGGCCCCTGACACGAAGTCCCCGCTCGTGCCTGATGCCCTTGTAGCTCCTCATCTTCTTCATGAGGTCCAGGTCTTCGCGAAGAGTCATGTTCAGATCCATGCCCATTACATGCTGGTCCAGGCCGGTCTCGATATCTCCACGGCGGTTGAGCATCCAGACGGGCAGAATCTTGGTGGCGTCCTCCTCGATGACTTTCTTGAGCTTGTCTATCTCAGCATCGGGAAGAAGACCAAGTGTGGCATTGGGATCCACGCCTGCTTTGGTGGTAAAGATACTGGCGCATCTGCGGCCCACACCTTTAAGGCCCGTCAGGGCCATGTGAACCTGCTTATCTCCAGCCAGATCTGTATTCATAATGCGAACTTTATACTTGAGCTCTTCATTAGCGCTCTTTTTAGGCTTCTCTTCAGCCTTTTTGGGCTTCTCTTTTCCTGCATTTGGTTTTGCCAAGTTAGTCCTCCAGGGAATTATTCCTCTGGATCAGCCCCGGGTCAGAGCCCGGCGCCGCCCGCTCACCACATTGTGGGGCGATATAATCCAATGAGCCAAAGTGAAGCTGTGCTCCTCGTATAAAAGACTTATGAGGTTTTAAAACTCGATCTAGCTTTCCCGGCATCAATTCCACAGAGACTCTTCAACTCTTTGGTTTTGGGAATCATGCCAGCTTGTGCAATAGCTCCTTGTATTTCCTGGAAGGTCTTGAAGCTTTTGAAGCTTATGAAGCTTTTGTCAGGCACGGCGACAGGAAATGATCTGCGGGATGAAGGATGATTTACCTAAGATATATTAACTGCCAGTACATTAGACCAACCTGAAATTGCTCCTTTATCATCCATAGCCATGGCTCTGACCTGATACGTCCCTGCCTTGCTCCATTTATGCGGCAAGCGTTCACTTATTCCAGAGTTGATAAAGTCTAAACCTGTCCAGGAAGTTATTCCATCTCCCCAATCCAACACATATCTCACATGATCACCATCGGGATCATTAGCAAACGTTTCAAAATCGTAAGTTGTCAAGCTACGCCCTGATGTCGGTCCCGATGGCATGACAGGGATGTCGGGTGGATCATTATCAGCTATAGTGATTTTAAACGACTTTGACCACATTGAGGAGGCACCTTTGCTATCGGTCGCATTACACTTAACCTGATATGTTCCCGCTTTGCTCCATATATGCGATGCGCTTTCAACTGAGCCGGCATTAACTGGATCTGTCTTAGAGAGGGTTTTGTCTCCCCAGTCGAAGGTATACTTGACATTATCTTTATCGGGATCATCTGCAAAAGTAAAGTAACTATAAGCTATCCCTGCATAGCCAAAACTCGGTCCAATCAGGTTTATGGGCACTTTAGGTCTACTATTTGCGATTACAGTAATGGTTAGACAGTCGGACCATGCGCAGGTGCCTCCTTTGCTGTCTATGGCAGTAGCTCTGATCTGATAGGTTCCTTCATTTCCCCAAATATGCGATGCTCTTGTGTTGCTGCCGGATTTACTGAAGTTCGTCGTGGACATGTTCCCATCTTCCCAGTCGAAGGTGCACTTTACTGGGTCTTCATCAGGGTCAACTGCGGATGTAGAGTAGCTGTTTGAAGTCCAGGCATAGACTGATACTGGTCCTGATGGTGCTGACGGGTTGTAAGGAGGAGCATTCATGATAACTGTGTAAGATTCCGACCAACCTGAGGATTTACCAAGGCTGTCGGTGGCACTTGCCCTAATCTGGTATGTTGCTGACTTGCTCCAGGAATGGCTGGCATTTGCCTTGGTACCTGAGTCTACAGTGCCGATGATCGAGGTTGTCCCATCTCCCCAATCAAATGTGTACTCTATTTGATCTCCATCAGGGTCGGTTGCAGATGTATAATAGCAGTAATTGGCTCCCGGGGTGCCAGAAGCATTTCCCAAGGGCATGATCGGGATTCTGGGTGGATTATTATAAATTATGGTCAACATTAAAGGATAATTTAAAATTACACGGGCATGGCTGCCAGTTTTTTGGAACGCCTGGCCCATGTCGAGAATCGATCCGCTGCAATTACTGCCGCATATTTCGCCAGGGATTCCGTGAGCTAGGGAAAAGGATGACAAGAGCAATCCCAAGATAAGTAAGAATCTTAATGGACGGTCGCCTACCACTCGGAGCACCAAATACTTACTGATAAGATAGTATTTAAATTTTTCTAAAGATATGTTCTAATCTAAAATATGATCCCGGGAAATTCAAGCTTCAAATCAAGAATAAATGCGCTTCCAAGGTAATGGAGAAGTTTGTTGATGCAACATCAATCCTGTTCCTGTCTAAATCTATTGATGCAGACTTGTGCAGAGCTAAATGTGCAGGCCCAAATAGTCCTTTGAGGCTATGGTAGAGATGGGAAAATGAAGTGGCTCTTGACATGCTCGTCAAGCCACTATCCACCCTGTCTGCATCCACGGGCCTCTATAGCTTGATCTCGTTTTCCAGGGCCCACTGCCGCAAGGCCTCTTCATCTCGATCTTTTTCGAAATCGTACCAGCTCTGCAAGAGCCCTTTGCTCTCAAGAAGGTCCTTGAATTTTCTGTAGGCTCCACGGCGATTGAACATGTGATCAACCAGGCCAAGTTCGTCAGGCATTCGCATCTCTGCAAATTCGAAGACAAGGGCTTGCCCTAAGTCGAGCTCATTCTTGTGGGGAATCTCAATGAAATGATCGCAGTCAAACTCGTCTTCATCCAGTTCATCGATGTCTCCATACTCGGATCGGAAATATATTTCGCCATTATCCAGGCAGAGAAGGGCTCGATTCATGCCGTATTCGTCGGAACTGACAAAGAAGAAGGCATCCTGGATTTCCTCGAATGTAGCCATATTCGCCTCTTATTTTACTTATCTAATATTTTCTCCAGCTCTGCCTTCCTGGCTAAAAGAGCGCTCAGCTTTCCCTGCAATTCAGCGATCTCTTTCTTGATTTTCTTCAGCTCAGTTTTGCTTTTTGCATTTGCCAGGTACTCCGGTCCCAGTTCGGCTGCGATGTACTCTTCGAGCTGGCGTCTGAGGACTCTGATAAACGGACTTCCCCATAGGGATGAATAACGGAATTCAATCTTTCCTGCCTCTATTCCTTTGATGATGAATTCCTGATCTACCTTGTACTCCTTCCTCGCCGTTTTATCGCTAAGGGTTGCACCCTTTCGATTCCATTCGCCATATTCTGCCATTTTATCCTCTTTGCGCCCGAATATAGTCTGATGTTTGATATTGATAAAGATCCAGATTCGAGAAGATCAAGCTTTCGACTTTGTTATCTCCCTTATCCTTTTGCGGTCAGCTTCCAGTTCGTGCAGAATTGGATTATCCTTGAGGGTGCCAAAGTATTCGGACAAATCCGTTCTGTCTTTGGGAGCCACCTCATCCCTTCAGGCCTCTAAATCCATGATCTTTCGCTCCGGCAAAGAGTCGCCCGGGAAAGCTTTGGCAGGCATGAATCTCGCAGATGAAGATGCCTTTCTTTGCTGCCTGATCTTCGTCCATTATTGATTTTGCCTCGTCGATATTTGCATTAAAGATTCCGACACCTGATAAATCGCTTCCGTCTGAAACCAGGCAGATAATCGGCAGCAGCCCTTGGGCACTTAGATTGAAATTCCTCCTCCCATGCACCCAGATGATCTTTTCCGTGCCGGGCTTGTTCCGGTTAGGCCCAGCCTTTAGAATTGCGACGCTGAAATTTTTGGTGCGGGAGATCATTTGCCGCATGAAATCGTCGGTAATCTCTGTCA
>JAFGNK010000106.1 GCA_016927055.1 Methanotrichaceae archaeon
GACGAGTTATGGAAGTTCCAAAAAAAATAAAAGATATTGAGACAAAACTTGGATTAGAGATATTCCCTATGCAAGGAAGTTAAGGTCTAAACAAACAAAATAAATGTCGATTTGGCGCTACTACAGAAAAAAAATTAGCGGCTGTCCAACCACTTTTTTAGAGCACGCATGGAAGCGGCGCGATGAGAGATTTTGTTCTTCTCCACCAGATCCATCTCCGCCAAACTCACGTTGCCGCGATAAAATATGGGGTCATAGCCAAATCCCTTCTTGCCCCTCGCCTCAAAGCCGATCTGCCCGTGCACTTCACCAGTGAACATTACTGGCTGCATGCCCGGCTCGGCATAGGCTACAACCGATTTGAAGAAAGCATTTCGTCTCTCTATTCCTTGCATGAGCCGCAGAATTCCTGCGTTTCCTATTGTCTTTTGCACATACGCGGAGTAAACGCCTGGAAAGCCCTGCAGCGCTTCCACGAAAAGCCCTGCATCCTCGAGCATCACCGGCTCCTGCAACCTTGCCGCGACCTCTTTCATGCCACATGCAGCCACCTCTTCCAAAGTGTCTGCCTGTATCTCTGCATAGCCAATGTCCCTTTGGATGAGGTCGCCAAAGATTGCCTGCGCTTCAGCATACTTTCCCTTATTACTTGTCACAAAGTAGATCATTTCGCCACCTTTGTCGCTATTCCCATTTTACCTCTTTCTTTTGCCACGTTTCCCTTCATTGCCTACTTCCTCCTTTTTCCACTTATTCCTTTATTGCTTAAGTTCCCCAATTTCAATCCGTTAATCTTCTGTTAATCTTTTTTGTCCCAACCAAGGGCAACGTTTTTAGATGCCCTGCATAATGTAGAAGGGGTTAATAGTCATCTGGTGAGACAAAAATGGATCTGGGAGACAGGATCATCGCAGAGAGGGACGGCACATCCTACGAAGGCGTGCTCATGCCCTCCCGGCGGGAAGGATACGTGGTCATAAAGCTGGACAACGGCTACAATATCGGATTGAATGCTGCCAAGTCCGGGCTTATGCTTTTGCAAGAGCACAAGGAAGGTCAGGCACTGCATGAAGACAGAGCCCTGCAAATAAGAGAAGGCTTCCCCCAGGTTTCCATTCTATCCACCGGGGGAACCATTGCCAGCAAGGTCGATTACCGCACGGGAGCCGTCACCAGCCAGTTCTCCGCCAGCGAGATAATATCTGCCATCCCAGAGCTGGAAGAGATAGCCAACTACCGCGCCCGCGTTATCTATCAGATATTAAGCGAGAACATGCGCGCCGAATACTGGATAAAGCTCGCGCATTCTGTGGCGGAGGAGATCTCGTCAGGCGCAGAGGGCGTGATCATAACTCATGGCACTGATACCATGATGTACACTGCGGCAGCGCTCTCCTTTATGCTGAAGACACCAGTGCCCGTGGTTCTGGTCGGCTCGCAGAGGAGTTCCGACCGGCCCAGCAGCGATGCATCTATGAATGCCGTCTGTGCAGCTACCGTTGCCATCAGTGACATCGCCGAGGTCTGTTTGGTGATGCACGGTGCAACCAGCGACGACTATTGTTCC
Organism: Methanotrichaceae archaeon; assembly: GCA_016927055.1. Lineage (GTDB taxonomy): Archaea > Halobacteriota > Methanosarcinia > Methanotrichales > Methanotrichaceae > Methanothrix. The sequence goes on from JAFGNK010000106.1 coordinate 1,568, forward strand.
ATTCACCGCGGCACGCGCGTTAGAAAGATGCATACCTCTCGTCGGGATGCCTTCCAGAGCATAAACCAGGCACCTCTTGGCCAGGTTGACTACCTCAGCAGGAAGATTCGAACCTTCCAGCCTTACCGGCGTCGCGGCGAGGTGGAGCTGGAGGTGGCAGACAGGCTTGAGCCCAAATGCGCCCTGGTCAAGTACACGCCCGGATCATCGCCGGAGATCTTGAACTACTATATCGACAAGGGCTATCGCGGGATTGTACTGGAGGGAACGGGTTTAGGGCATGTGGCTTCCGACTGGATAGACGGCATAAAGAGGGCCACACAGGAAGACATCCCCGTGGTGATAGCCTCGCAATGTCTGCGGGGCAGAATATGTGACCGGGTATACGATACAGGACGGGACATGCTGGCTGCCGGAGCAATTGAGGGCGAAGATATGTTGCCCGAGGTGGCCCTGGTCAAGCTCATGTGGACCGTTGCAAATGCAAAAAGCCCGGAAAGTATCCGTTCGCTCATGAAGACACCTCTTGCCGGGGAGATATCCTTCTCCACACCCATCACGGTGTAAGCCGGCAATCAAGGCCAAACCTTATAAGCTAGGTGCATAGTAGCACCAATCTCAGGATTATCGGAGGAATTTCGTTTTGACACGCAAGCCAGCAAGCATGTATAGAAGAAGGGAACGGCCCTACACGCGCAGAAAATACATGGGCGGCGTTCCTGGAAGCAAAGTAGTACACTATGACATGGGAAATTTGCAAGTGGATTTTCCCATCCAGCTCACTTTGGTAGTCAAGGAGCCCTGCCAGATCAGGCATACCGCTCTTGAAGCAGCCAGAGTTGCTGCCAACCGTTTCCTTATGAAACAGGTAGGCAGGACCAACTTCCACCTCAAGCTTCGGACTTATCCTCATCACGTTATTCGGGAGAATAAGCAGGCTACTGGGGCCGGCGCGGACCGTGTCTCCAGCGGCATGAGAATGGCTTTCGGCAAGGCTGTGGGAACTGCGGCCAGGGTCGAGGCAGGCCAGAAGCTCTTTACGCTGGGAATACCCCTTTCATATCTTAACGATGCCAAGGTGGCACTCACAAGGGCAGGTCATAAATTGCCGACACCGATTCAGATCATAGTCGAATCGGGTCAAGAGCTGATAAAATAATTAAGGTATCTGGATGGATGATTATTTAGCGGGCCTGGATCGGGCCATGAAGAAGATGCCAGCCACTCGAGAGTCAAAGGAGCGGTTCGTCATACCTTCCGTTAAGGTCTTTTACGAGGGCAAGGCCACGGTACTGGAAAACTTTGGGGCCATAGCCGATACCCTAAATCGCGAACCTGAGCATCTCATGAAATATCTGCTCCAGGAGATGGGCACAGCTGGCAAGATCGAGGGGCAGCGCGGAGTCTTTCAAGGAAAGTTCGGCGAGACTGCCATCGCCCGCCAGATAGAGTCCTACTTTGAGGAGTATGTGGTTTGCACAGAGTGCAGGCTGCCTGACACTCACCTCATCAAGAGCGATCGTGTTCTGACGCTCAAGTGCGATGCGTGCGGCGCTCACCGGCCGGTAAGAAAGAGAAAGGCCACCGCTGTCGTGCAAAAGGATGTCATCGAAGAGGGTGAGACTTATGAGCTGCGCATTGAGTCCGTGGGCAACAAGGGCGACGGCATAGCCAAGGTGGATAAGTATCTCATCTTCGTGCCCAGCGCCGTCAAGGGCGAGATCGTCAGGGCCAAGATCAAGAAGATCAGCGGAACTTTGGCCTTCGCCGAGGTTGTGGAGCGAAAGGGCAAGGTGTCTTAGGTGGAGGAGAAGATCACCCTCACTTTTGTGGAGGGCGGCAAGTATCTGCTCGAGTTCTCTCCGCCGGCTTTTTGGATGGAATATGCCAAAGGCTACGGTGGTCTTCCCTGGACGGAAATCAGCGAGGAGCGGGCAGCGATAGTCGCCGAAAACTACTCCTATCTGCTTGACCTTCTGGTTCAGGGCAGGCTTTATCGCCTCAGCAAGAAGCCTTTTGATGAGCGGTTCAAATAGGGTCTCAGCCGGAATGATATACCAAAAGGCTTGATAGACCGATAGATAGATACATCGAAGATGTCCGCATCCGTGGCTGCACCAGTGGTATCTATGCAGGGCTACGTTATTTGTGGCCTGCCCATCATCAAGGAAGGCGACGATATCGCCTCACTTGTCAAATCTCTTTTTGGTATTCAAGACGGAGATGTGCTCTGCCTTGCCAGTACCATCGTGGCCAAAGCCGAGGGTCGTTTCCGGGATCTGAAAGGCTATCATCCCACCGACAGGGCCATAGAGATCGCCCGAAATGTGGGCAAGGACCCCAGATTTGTGCAGGCGGTCTTAGACGAATCCGTTGAGGTTCTCCTGGAGCAGCCCTTCCTGCTGGTGGCAACGCGCTTTGGTCATGTGGGCGTCAACGCCGGGATCGATCAGTCCAATGTTGGAGACGCCAGGATACTGCTCTTGCCGGAAGATCCGGGCAGGAGTGCTGAGACTATACGAAGCAAGCTTGGTAAGGACTGCGCCGTAATCATCACCGATACCTGCGGCCGGCCTTTTCGCGC
>JAFGNK010000010.1 GCA_016927055.1 Methanotrichaceae archaeon
AAAAATGCACAGATTGTCCTCTAGAGGGACTGGAGAAACTTGCACCTAAATAACTAAAACCGCTCATGTCATCTGTCAGGTGTGCAACAACGGTGATCTCTTTTGCCGAGTCGACTGTATTGACCGCTTTTGGTGAGAAATCAAAGCTCACTATGTTTGGTGTCACTAAATCCTCTTGCGCACAGGTTGTATGCACAAGAAGAAAAAATGCAACGAGCGTCAACAAACGTAATAATTCTGACAAATAATCCCTCAATTAATTGAGCTCTTTATGCACGATAAAACTTTCTATCACAGAACGATTTGTGATGATCTGGTGGAAATCAAAGCGAATGGAAAGAAAATTTGTACTGACTTGCAGAACTGCGGAGCTAACTGCATGTGGTCAGGTCATAGTACTTTGATAGATGGTGGTTTTTTGTAAGCTTCATCACATTTCAGTCGCTGCTTTCTAGCAGATACTTTGCCTCGGACTTCGCGGGAATTGGGGGCAGTTATTCGAGCAATTTGTTAAGTTATATAGCTGTAAGTTATGTCAGAGATGAAAAGAAGAAGAGATCCATTAGTTAAAAACCCCCACGTTCTATTTTCGAGATCACACGTCTTGATCTTTTGAGAACCTCATCAGTCTTTTTTTCCAGTGATTCTATTTTATCAACACGATCATGATAATCCACTCTTTTCCGCATAATACGCATACTATCTAGGTCTTTTCCAAGATCAAATCGTGTGCCATCCAGATCATCGGTTTTACTTTCTTCAGCATCTCCCTTGTAGTATTGAACTAAATATTGGTGCTCTCCCATGCCCATGTCTCTAGGAAATTCGTTCCCATCATGATCAAACATATAATTTCGAGCATTGCAAAAGGCAGCATAATATGCCCTGCTGATAGAAGCTCGTAATTTAGCTTCATCCTTCTTGTTTCTGGCCAAATCCTCGGCCAAATCCAAGTAATGTTTCCAGCAAAAGACTACTGGTACTCCAGTGCCACACATATATTTACATAAGGATCTTTCGAATCCCTATTCCATCTGACATCTTCAACTTTATCTAAGCGTTCAATCGCTTCATCCACTGGGAGAGAGGTTGCTACAGAAACCACTATATCCTTTTCACTAGAACGCGGTGAATCTGAGAACACTTCAAGAGTTATTTTTTCCGATGGGAACTCCTTCCTTATCTTTGAATATATTATTGATAACATTCCCCGTAGAGTATTGTTATTGCTGAGAAACCGTTTTACTTGTTCTGGTTCCTGGAACGCATAGAGAGTACTAAGTCCGTTGATCGCTTCGCGAATTGTCTTCCCTATCTCGATATCTAAATTCATGTCTTGATGACCGGGCGGCACAACTCCTACCACTTTCCCTAAATCTGTTCCCATTGTTATACCTTGTTGCCTTATTTGAGGACGACTTTCATATTTATTATTTTGTTGAACATGTTGCGGTCTAGCTCTCGGCACGACCCCCAGAAATCCGCTTATCGGATGTCCCTGTTGAGGCCATGCGGTCCGACCCCCATTGTGGTCTTTGATCGGCAAGACGACTACATTTCGATCGCCGTCATTCAAATAGCGACTCATTGATGCGCCCCCTCTTCGGGTTTTACCAGAGAATTACTCTCTATTTCTTTTATCTTATCACCAAGCAACCGAATAAGGTCTTTTGCAAGATTGATATTCATTACCACACCAAATTTAACATCTCTCGTAAAATTTGGAGTTTCCGTAAAAGGCGAAAGCTTTGCAGTTCCATCCTCAGAAACTGTTGCGGATTGATCGATTGGGATATCCCTATATTCTAAATGGAAATTGCATATTATCTCGCCGCGAGGAGTTATATTGCTGAAGGCACCATTGACGAACTCTAGCCTATAGTCTGGCGATTTTTGCGAGATGAATTTGACTTGTTTCGGTCTAGCGTGAGCAACTTCCTTCCCCATAAGATACTCCTCTTAGTATGATGTATCATTCCCATGCACATATTTACCTCTTGCGATGATACCCCAATATGAGAATAGGATAATATCTGAATCCGTATATATTATATTACTATATAATAATTGTTTGCGACTTTATTTGCAGGCAGGAAAATTTATTTGCAGAATCGACTTTACACGCAAAGCCATATCCCCCGAAACCTCTTTATAATCTTCAAGACAATCTACAGCTCATGAAACCTCACTTCTCCCTTCTTTTCATCCCGCTCCTCTTGCTCCTGGCGGGCCTGGCCGGTGCCTCCTACTGGTTCCAGGTGATCGATGTCACGCCCATAGAGATGACGCCCAATAGCGAAGCCAAATTCACAGTCTCCGTAAAGGGCATGGGCAGTGAGAGGGCCTATGTACAGCTGGTTTTCAAGAACATGTCCGAGGGACTGGATTTCTCCTGCGACAAGATTATCAAAAATGTCTTTCCGGCAGGCGTGACCAAATACAACTGCACCGTCAAGGCAGCCGATCTGGCTCCGGGTAATTACTCCTTTGTGGTGGACGTTGCCGCCACAGGATCGCCCTCCGGCAAGAAGACCGCCTTCATTAATGTAGTAGAGGCAAATAGGGGTGCGACAATTGAGCCTGAGATGGTGACGATGCCTTCAGGGCCAGTGCTGCAAACGTATAAGGGTCTTGAGGCCGATGAAGGCAATCTGACCCCAGCCGACGCTCCCGCTGAGGAGGGCCAGGCCCAGGAAACCCCCGCACCGGGAGCAATGGCAGCTGTTCTTGCCCTGCTGCTTGTCTTGCGGAGGATGAAGAAATAGAGGCAAAAAGTCTCTATCTCTTAATAATTTAGGCCAAACTCCCGTCTCCACTCATGGCAAAGAGCTTGTGGTCTGCCGTGACATAGAGATGGCGGCCTTTATCCGGATTTCCGCTCATGCCCACCACCTGGCCGACGAATACGGTATGATCTCCGGTCTCAAACTGATCGGCAACCTTGCATTCAAAAGCCACGGTCACGCCATCGATGGTGGGAACCTTTACTGATTTGGAGTCCACCAGGGTGAGCCCAGCAAGCTTAATTTTATCTCCATCACGTCCCGATTTTGTGCCGCAGATCCAGGCCGCATCCGCCTGGCCCTCGCTGGGGTAGTTGAGAACGAATTCCTTATGATTCAAAATGCCCTCATGCGAGTATCTTCTCTTGTCAATTGAGATCATTATCAGGAACGGATCAAAGGACGTTCTGGTGACCCAGGCAATGCCCATCGCATTGGGCCTTCCTTTCATATCCAGAGACGTCACCAGGGCGTAGGGAAACGGGGCAGAGAGGGCTACAGCTTCGGAATCTTTTAAGATCTTCATTTAAAACACCTTGCAGTTATTTAGTCCAATAACTGCCTTAATTCTACAGATAGTTTTCGCCAGATTGAGGATGCTTGAGATTTAGGGAAAAAGCGAACATATGAATTAAAATTAGTATTACAATTCCTTATTTGCTCTGTGCCTCTGTGGTTAGATTCTGCACCTGCAGGTTTAATTATCGCTAACATCGGCAATGAAACCATAGAGGCAAGAGAGACACATGGACATAGAGATACAGAGATTACAGAACCTACTGCTCGATTCGCACAAGATAGCGAGGAGACATAATTATACCTACTCGTCCATCTCCCAGCCCAGCCGCTCCCTGATGATCAGATAGCTCATCTCCGGAGATATGGCGCCCGCTTCGGTGCAGATAAGATCGATGTACTGATGGGGAGTGACATCAAAGGCCGGATTTCTCACCCGAACGTGGCTGTATTTGGAAATGTCGGGCAAAACCTCACTGGCCTCGCGCTCCTCGATGGTGACCAGCTCTCCCAATATTGTCTGTGGGCTGAACTTGTAGGTCTCAGCCGCTACCATGAAGCTGGTCCTGGCCTCGCGGGCGGAGAGGGCGATCTGGGCTGTGCCGATCTTATTTACCAGAGTTCCATTGGCCGTTATCACGTCTGCCCCCACTACCACCAGGTCTACCTCATTCATGACGCTTCTGGCAGCCGAGTCAACAATCAGCTCCGTCTCAATTCCCAACCGGTCCAACATGCCGATAGTGGTGATGCCCTGAAACCTGGGTCGCGACTCAGTAGCTATCACCTTGATCTTCTTTCCCGACTTATGGGCTGCGCTGATGACAGAGATGGCCGCCAGAGAGTTGCAGTGGGTGAACACAGTATCGCCATCTCTAATCCTGCGGCTGCCGATCTGGCCGATTTTTTCCAGAGCCTTTTCCGAACTCTCGATGAAGCGATTGGCGTTGAGGACCACGGCCTCACGGGCAGAACGCACGTCATCCGCCCTGTACTTCATTACCATGCGTATGGCATTGGAGAGAGAAACCGCCGTGGGCCGGGTCTTGAGAAGGATATCTGCTGCCTTCTTCATCGCCCGGTTGAAATCCTCAAGGCTTTGCACCTCAACAGCCATAGAGAAGTCGCGCAAACATGCTGCAGCGGCCGTGGCAATTCGACCCGCCCCCCGGATCTCCATGCTGCTGATCTTTTCAGAAGTTTCCAATACCTGGTCCATCGGTTTCATTTGATTATTATTGACAGGTTTTAGGATAAATTCATTTCCTGCCCGATCAAGCCCGGGAGCAAAAATCGCGAGGAGAGAAAAAAGTTAAGCTCAGACCGGCACCTCAAGCAGGGACAGGCGTCTTTTGTCCTGTGAATAGATATTTGGACCTGGCAGACCGAGTCAGCTTCTCCTCCCCAAAATACTCGACAATCCTTTTCAATCGGACCTTGACGACATACTCTTTTCCCGGCCCGTTTTCTCTCTTTTTCTCGATCTCCCTAATCTCAATCCATCCCCTCTGCCAGAAGGAATACATCATCTTTCCCGCCTCTCTCTCTTGCTGATCATAGACTCCTTCTGATCTATCCCAGGCTTCATCTTCCACTTCATCTTCCTGGGAGGAGAGAATTGTTATCATTCTGGTTATGCTTTGCAGTTCCACCAATTTTTGCAGATATTCGATGAACTCGAGATATCTGCTATCCAGTACACGTGCTCGTTCCTTCATTACTACTACCCCGAAATTATTTATAATGTAATTACTTATCATATAAATAATCTTTTCTTAAAATTTAATTTTCGATTTTCTTTCTTGTGGATATCATGAAAAACATATATCATTATAACCAGCATTTATTTTTCCTGAAAGGCTTCCATTTATGCTAAAAAATCGGCCTATTGCCTTTAATTAAAATTTTTGTAAATATCATTAATCGATTACATGCAAAAGTTATTAATAGAATAGAGGCTTTCTGCTAGCAGGGGGAGAAATGGATGGAGAAGAACGATCAAGAGTTCTTGCGCGCGCTTCATGAAGAGAAAATAAGAACGCAAAATGAGCGCACACAGCTCATTACCATGAAGCTGGCCTTTATTACCGTCCTCTTCGGGCTCAGCTCCGTCAATATTAGAATTGATATCGCGGACATATTTTGGCTACTTTACTTTGTTCCACTCGTGGCCATAAGCTACGATCTCTATATCATGTCCGCCGACTCCAGGATCAAGCGCGTAGGAATCTTTCTGGGCAGAAATCCGGTTTCCCTGGCTGGCAAAGCGGAAAGAGAATGGGAGCGCTTTTGCGCCTCTTACCGGGATGGTATGGCGCCTTCCGCCAATATGTTCTTCTCTACAATAGTAACTTTAGGGGCAGCAGCCTTTATCCGCTCCCAGGGTGGCTTGACTGAGAAATTTATGAGGCTGTGGTTTGCCATCTGGCTGGTCGTATCTCTGGCAGCCATCATTGCCCTGTGGACGAGACATCAGACGCTCATTAAGAATATCGGTGACTATGAACCCTTTGAGAGTGAAAAGCAAATTGGTTGATGATCACGGCCTTAAGGTCAAGGCCAATTCTCTTTTGCACTTCAACTTCTATCTCAATCTCTTGTCCACACCCATCAGTCCTCACCAATTATCGTGACAAAGAAACCTTAATAAAAGCCTATGATCAAGATGGTGAGATACAATTTCCACAGGCTCAAGCTCAAGGTCAATCGCCAAAGATTAAACATTCAAGATCGGTGGGGTTTTTAATGACAATGAAGGAAAAGGAGATCAAGAGAGCAGTAAAAGAAGGCTATGCCCGAATCGCAAAACAGGCTACATCTTATTATTCGTCCCGAAGCTGCTGCGGCTGTGCCGATATTTCTGAAGAGATAAGCAAGAGTATGGGCTATTCTGAGGAAGAGATTTCGGCCGCGCCCCCGGAATCGAACCTGGGACTTGGCTGCGGTAATCCCGTTGCCCTGGCATCCTTGAGAGAGGGAGAAATCGTTTTAGACATGGGTGCGGGGGCGGGATTTGATTGCTTCCTGGCCTCCTCTCGGGTGGGTGCCTCGGGAAAGATCATCGGCGTGGACATAACATCGGAGATGGTCGATAAAGCCCGGGCCAACGCCAGGAAAGGCGGATACACCAATATTGACTTTCGTCAGGGGGACCTGGAGAACATGCCCGTGGCAGACAGCTACGTTGATGTGGTCATCTCCAACTGCGTCATCAATCTCGTTCCCAATAAGAAGATGGTCTTCAAAGAGGCCTTTCGAGTGCTCAAGCCCGGGGGAAGGCTGGCGGTCTCGGATGTGGTATTGACCAAAGAGCTGCCGGAGTTCGTAAAGAGGTCCAGCAAGGCCTACATCGGTTGCCTGGCCGGGGCGATCATGAAGGACGAGTATATGGAGATCATAAGAAGTGTAGGTTTTTCTGAGGTTAATGTGGTGGCAGAGTCGAGCTTTCCTGTGCAGTCGCTTCTCTGTGAGACTTCCGGATCGGCAGTAATTGAGATGCCCAAGATTTCCGCCGAGCAGCAGAAGGAAGTGGCCGATTCGGTCTTGAGCATAAAGGTCAGTGCCGTCAAACCGAGGCTGAAATAAATCAATGTTTTGAATTCGCGGCTTCGCGTGAGATTCAACCCGCTTCCGGTTTCACGCGAAGGCGCGAAGCTGCGAAGCCACGAAGAACGATTAGCCGTTCATAAAGGCACAATATCCACTCACAATCATGGCTTTTTAGGCCCGGCTGTACCAGGACCATTTAGGTCTGAAATTTAGATCTTAAATACCCCCGTGTCTATCCATTCATTTTTTAGCAGTGACCACCAATCGGTAGCTAATTCCTTTAATATATAGTCGTAAGGCAGCCAGCCATAACCGAGGCTCCCCCATCCGTTACCCCAAGAATTTCTTATGAGCAACGCTCCCGTGGTTGTTATTCCACCAGGATTGGTATTTTGAATCTTCATATTGTCGTCATACCCGACTGCATCAACTGCATGGCCACCAACTATGCGATCGCCTGCCATCGGGAAAGGTATCTTTCCGGTTGTATCTGCCTGATCAATAGAGCTAAAGACAGTAAAGCCGAACATCGAGGGTAGACCAGCAGCCAAAAAGGTCTTAATACGGCCCAGCAGAGCATTTGGTGAAGTTCCTGGGAAATCAAGACGATAATATGAAATTGCCTTGAAGTTCTGGGCAAATGAGTAGCAAAAGGCTGGAGGCTCTGTATCAAACATTGGCGTATTGAAGGTCGGCATGGTGTCAAAGGGATTGTACGGCCAATATTCTTCAGGGGGAACACCAAATATACTCATCGCCCCCATTGTAGTTCTTAGGAATGCACCTGTGTCTCCAGTCCAGTGCAGCATATTTCTTGTAGTTTTATAAAGGAACAGCCTGGACGCGTCAATGTGTTTGCCAAACGACCTTCGCTCAAAATACTCCACCAATCCAATGCCAGCATGTGCCGTACATGAGCCAAGTGAGAGTTGGTTTTCAATTGGCGAGCACCATGGTCTTAAATCAATCGAGGCAGGAAGCTCTTTTTTCGGCTTTTCTGCGCCCACTTTCCGAATCATGGCTTTTATTGAATCTTTTTGCCCTAATTCTTTAAGTTTGGGAGAAATAGTATCCTTCTCCGGTGTATAGTCCCTGGAATCTGGCCAGTCCCGCAGCCAGCCCGTCCCATACTTGACTTTTATATCACTCATGGTTACTTCTCCTTTTTTTTAGTTAAGATCCCAAAATTGCAGAGGGAAAAGCTATCTCATATATCAATGAGGAAATGGCAATTTTGAAATCTTTTATTATGTGTTGAACAATCTTAACATATATAGTTTAACTAATTTTTGTTACTGTTATAAGATACTAGAGACTTGTATTTATACTTGTGCATTCTCCAATCTCATAAGGATCGGTATCGAATGGTGAAGTAGCCAGGTGCTTTCTCTTACTTTTCCGGCATGCAATAATGCAATAGCAAACATAGAATTAAATATAAGCGCAGCGGGAGATGTTTCGATGAAGACCGGTTTGTTTTCCTTTTCGGCAATTATCATGTTAGCTATCATGTTAGCATTCTATGTGGCCGGTGTCCAGGGAGCCTGCCCTGTGGGAGGTTGCGGCGGAGGTGGTGAATCCTGGACGGCATCGGCTCAGGCTTTCATCAACTCTGATGTCCCCATTGTGGGTGTAACCTCAAATCAGAACACAAAGTCGAGCAGCTTTAGTTCCGGAAGCTTTCAGGCAGGCCAGCCTGTAGGCACAGCCATTAACAAAACCGTCAACCGCACTGTTCCCACGCTTACTGGTGTGTATGTGTTGCCCGGATCCAGAGCCGGTCTATTCCCAACGCCCGGGATGCTAAAGTCCCTGGACGCCATCACTGAGAAGGATGTGGTGCTGGATGTATCCGGCCTCCGATCGCCTGGCGAGGCTCACATAAAAGGCGGCGTTAACATTCCCGCCAAGAGCTTCTTTTATGAGAATGGAACACTTCGCAATGTATCGGAGCTGGCCGAAATTTTGGGCGGGGCTGGCATCTCCAGCGATGATGCTTTAATGGTCTACAGCAACTCCTTTAGCTCCGGTGAGGCGACGGCGGTCCTCTGGATGCTGCGCTACCTGGGGCAGGAGGACGTGCGAACTCTTGATGGCGGACTGGACAACTGGATCGCTGCGAGCCTGCCCATGGAGACGAAGGAGAACGTGCGCTCCCCGGTCAGTTATGTTCCAAGCCCACGGGCGGAGCTTTTGGCAGATTACGATTTTGTCAAGTCCGGCCAGGCCCAGATGGTGGACGCCAGGAGCTTTCAGGACTATGGCAAGGCAAGAATAGGCAATGCCACCTTCATCAGCCCCGAGAATGTGCTGGAAGAAGGCAGGCTGAAGCCAGGAGACGGGCTCAAGGATACCTTCGCCCGATTGAACGCAAGCCGGACAGTGGTGGTTTACTCAGATGATATCTATGGGGCTTCTGTGGTGTGGTTTGCACTCGAGCTAATGGATTACAATGCCAGGATTTACACCTGGCAGGACTGGCAAGCCCATGAAGAGGTGAGTGTCCAGGGACCGTGAGGCCCGGCAGACGGGAGGAACACTTTAATTTTTTTACTATACTCGCACTTCGGAATGGATTTTACACATTCGGTTCCTTTTATCACGAAATAGATTCTAAATAATTAGATTCTAATAGTAGGAGTTTAATCCTATGACAGGCACGAAATATTAGTGTAGGGAGGCGAAAAAAGGCATGAAAGCAAAAATTCTCAAGAGCTTTAGCTATGGAAGCGTGTCCGATCCGCAGAAGCTGACTGCAGGAAATATCATGGATATGAGCAAATTTTCCGAAAAGAAAATTAAAAAGTGGATCGAGCTCAAATGGATTGAAATAGTGGAATAAATACTGGTAAGTCTATCGATCTTGCTATTTTATAATGATGGGATTTAGGATCCAAGTGAAACGGCGGCGGCGCACCCGCGCAGCAAGCCGCGGGGCATTCAAGGCACCGCCGCATGGAAGTGGTACCAGGAAAGCGGATCCAAATCCCAAGTTGAATACGCATGCACTTTATCCCAGCCGTTGCAGGCAGAAGGGTATTACGTTCAGAAATAAAGTTGCGTATATTTGCACGTCCCAATTATGATACGGATAAACCTATTGTCATCAAAATTAAATAATTTTAATCTAATTATTCTGTAATCATAGTGACACTTATAAGCACAAGCCATTCGTAACCCTGCATTTCTTGGATTATTTCCGATAGCTTTATCAATTCTTGCGCAATAAGACATTTGCATCTTATTTGATTTGGATTTCGAAAGGAGGGAAATAATGAATAATGGTGTGAGGATGAATAAAAAATCAGACTTTTTAAGCAAAGTATCTTTGTTGATTTCTTTAACGTTTGTACTAACATCAACTGTAGAAGCGATGGACAACCTTGAAATTAATGGAACATTCAGCGTCGATACAAATGGGATAGCCTTCAATGATGGCCAGCATCCTGTTAAGATCAATTTCAATCTAACTACAAATTATCCTGTCGATAAATATCAACTCGCAGTTTATAAGGCTCCATTCAACACAAGCCTCATGGGATACGACCTCATCGCCCAAAGAAATCACATACTCATAGGGGTGAATGACGGCACAGCTATAAAGCTTGAGAATGATATGAGGTGGATAAATAATAGTAAAGTCTGGATACCAGCTATAGATGACGAGTCTGGCAGATATTATGCGCATATTCAATTTTACTCCGAACTCAAAACCGCACCCTCACTTGATGCCGGGGTTTATTCAATATTCAATGTCACTGATTGGGGTTACATCGATCCCGAAAAATTCCGAAAGATCATTGAGAAAGGTTTCCCGGATGAAGAAATACCTATTTCCGGATGGAAATTTAGGGTAATTGACAATAACACTAAGCCCCCGAAAATTTACGATCTTACAACGGATGAGGCAGGCCATGCAAGTTGTGGGCCGTTGGCAGTACCAGGTGAGTATGTCGTCCAGGAGAATAATCTTAAAGGTTGGAGGCAGGTTCCGGTCAACGGAGGTAAAATTGGTTCCGTTTCTGTGAACGCTGAGAAACAAAAAAATGTCTCTGTGAAATACTATAACGAATTGATCCCTGGAAAAGTGGAAGTCGAAAAGGGCTATGATTACAATGGAAATGGTCGCTTGGATCCTCCGGAGATGGGTATTCCTGGCTGGATCTTCACTGCTAGAGGCGGACCGTTAAACAGGAATTACGTCTTCCCATTAACGAATAACGAAGGATATACGTTTATGAACATGTCCAGCGGCCAAGATGGCTCTGCAATCTACGAAATCAATGATAATTTGCCAGGCAATCTCTGGGAATGCACCAGTGGGTCCCTTGTCCAGACGGTTAGCATTTCCCCCGATGAATCTAAGAAGCTGACTTTCCTCAACCGCTTAAAACCTGCGAAGATCCAGATAATCAAGTTCTGCGATGAGAATATGAACCGCATAAAGGATGGAAGTGAAGGTGGAATGGTCAGTACTTTCAAGGTGATCGGTCCGGATGGTACAGAAGAATACCAAAAAACTAATTCGCAGGGGATTTTGAACTTTGAGGTGCTTTTCCCAATGCCGCAGAGCCTGACAACAGTACCATCCAGGACATACCGGATTGAAGAGCAGCCTTCAGCTGGGACAAAGCCTACCACACCCACCCAGAGAGTTATTGAAGTCTTGCCTGGGGCCAGCGCTGTAGTATATTTTGGAAATGTGCCTATGATCACCATCCACAAGTTCGATGATTGCAACGGAAATGGCGAATTGGACCAAGGAGAATCCGGAATTCCTAATTGGAAGTTCTTGATTCAGGAAAAGGGCCAGACAGGCAAGACCATCAGCACCAACACCAGCGGATGGATCGAATACCCTGCAAAATGCGGTAAGACTTATGAAGTATCCGAATACTCTGAGCCCAACTGGAAGCCCACCACGACCACTGTTAGGTCAGTAAGTATTCCCGATGATTTGCAGTCCCTCCTCTTTGGAAATATGAATCGTTCATCTGGAGATATATTTAAGTTCCACGACGAGAACCGTAACTCGGTCTATGAACCCGGAGAGAATGGCCTAGCCAATTGGACTTTTGAGATCCGTGGGCCAGGAATAAATCAGGATAATCCTGATCGCGTGGTCACAGATGAAAGTGGTTATGCCTTCTACAAGTTCCCAGAACTTGGGATCTATAATATAACCGAGATGGAAAAAGACGGATGGGTCAGCACTACAGGAATATCCCAAGATGTGAAAGTGGATCGCTGTAGCCAGACTCAAAACGTGTTCTTTGGAAATGATAGAGTATGTCTCTGTCCAATTATGGAAGATGCTCAGAATTCCCTTAAAAACAAGGATATAAAGGTTTCCAAAGAGGTAGACCCTTCGGTGCTCACGCCGGACATGATCGACGACTGCCAGGGGACATGGATCAATTATACAATCACCCTGCAACCCAGTGAGAAGATGGCACCAAATGATTTGGTATTGGCCATAAACCAGTACAATCCAGCAGGTAATCAGCGTTTCCCTGATACTATGGAGGGAGTTGGCAAGTTCCTGGATTCCATCCAGGGCAGTGATTCTCGTGTAGGATTGTTCCTTTACAACGGCAACGAATCCGTCGAGGTTCGACCAAACAGCGATTATTCTATTGTCAGGTCCAATATAGCTCCAAGAGAAGATGGTCGCAGCCCACTACAGTTCCGACCTACAACAGAAGAGTCAAGGATAGCTATCTGGACTTATGGAATAGTCGACCAGTTCTACGCTGACTCCAAGCCAGGTGTAAGCAAGATATTAGTGCTGATAACCGATTCGGAGGCTTCAGTAAGGAGGCCGGCAAAAGCCTTGGACGCTAACTACACAGTGTATTCTATAGTAGTCGGCCCGAGGAATACCACTACTTATCGCCTGATGGAATCTTTGACTGGTGCCAATAATGGAACAGTCTTCACAGTAAATAACTCTCAAGAGCTAAGAGATGCACTCTTGAAGCTGACAAGCGTGACCATACCAAGAACGCTTTATAATGTGCAGCTAATAGAGACACTTCCCAACTATATGACCACGCTGGAATCCGAAGGAAACAATCCTCCATATAGCATAGTCAAGAACATGGACGGAAGGGAATGGAGCACTATAACCGCTCGATGGAATATCAGTGAGATAGATTACAAAGGCTGGAATACGACCTTCAGGGCCAGGTTCTGCTGGAACCTATCAGCGGATTCCCACCTTATAAACGGTGCACCCAGACCATCGTCAAAGGTCATCTATACTAGGGAAAACAGCACGTCTGCTGAAATCCCCTTGCCAGAAGGGCTGATCAGCATCCAGAACGCCCAGAGGAGAGTGCAACCAGTCGTACCAGCAGAAGGAACGGAAAAGGCGTCTGGATTTCCCATCCTGAGCGCCTTGATAGGCCTCGGAGCGGGAGCAATTGTAATGAGAAGAAGATGGGGGTAAGCCCCATCCATAAATTTTTGTAGCTCTTCAATTATGTGGCACAGTTTTGGCTAATGAAGCGAAAATCCTAAAAAGCGCACCCTGAGGCCAAAAGATTATTAAGAAGGAAAAGAACGAAGACGCTGTAGAGAATGCTGGGGAGAGTCCGCGTTCTGTACCTCGCCAGATTCTCATTTCACATCGCCAGGTCTGATCCCAAACCCTTTTTTCTGATTATTCCACATCATACCTCACCAACCCGTCCCACCCCTCTCCCTGAAACTTCGCGAAAACTCCCACATCCTCCTTCCCGGCAGTCGCATTCCCTTCGAACAGATCCCCTCGCGACGCAAGATTTGTCCATTTGTCCCCGCTCACCACAGCCACCTCCTGGGCACCCGACACCCTGATTCTGAACAGGTAACTCGACCCGGCCTTCAATTTGCCCTGCATTGGACTGAAGAGATAGGCCCCCGCCTCGCTGAACTTTCCATAAGTCATGGGAAATCCAGGGCTTTTTTCATCGCCCGATGTGGCATCGATCCTGTATTCTAACACAGAGTCGTAATTGCCGGGATCTTCACTTTTTTTGGCATACGCCTTGAGAATATAGCTTCCTGCGGCAGGAAACTGTGCATAAATATCATACCGCTCTCCGTCTCTCTGGCAAAATGTATAGCCATCCAGCTCTGCCTTAGCTGATGCCCCGCGCTCCGCATACTCCAGCCCTGCCATCATCAGCACATCCTCTGGAGCATAGATGGAGACATTGATCTGCTCATCCGCGCTTATCGTCCCGTTCCTTTGGCCAGGCTTCAGGCCCAGATTAAAAAAGTCAGATTCCAGATAGACCAAATTCTCAAACTCCCGTTTTTCGACAGGCTCTTTTAGAAGCTGCCATTGTCCTTCTTCCGGAAAGTGATCATAGATGAACTGGGAGGGCGGCGTCATAAAGAAATGATCATCGAATTTGCTCACGTATTTCCGGTCCCCGTTTACATAGCCCGCCCCCCAGGTGGTGTCGATCAGATACCACGATCCGTTTATCTTAACGCCGTTCCAGGCATGATTGGCAGAGCCGGTGAAGTTCTTGCCCGGCACATATCC
>JAFGNK010000107.1 GCA_016927055.1 Methanotrichaceae archaeon
CCATCTCTAATTATACCGCAACCTGGAACTCGACCCGTCATCGTATCGGGGTCGTAACCTTTTGTGTTGCGACGCCTCATCGGCCCAATTCTGTACGCTTTACTACTATTTAAAGCTTGCCTTTCAGCATACTTCTTCCGCGCCAGATATTGGCCTTACTCGAAAGGAGTTCATGCTATTTATACCTTCCGGCTCATCCGGACTCGCCCATGAAGAAATCTCAGGGGAATTCGCGGAGTGAACCCGAAAAATTGAACCCTTTTCGGCAGCCATTGTGATCGAAGTTCGTATTTAAAGGTTTCGCCCCATCACGCCTCCCCGGTTTTGATAAGGAGACAGAAGCCAAGCCCTCGAACCCATCACATCGGCCTCTCCCCTAATGGATGACGGGTATTTAAAGATAGCGCACCAAAAAATGCAGGCAATTAGGAAAATGCAGGGCAATTAAAAGATGTTTTTATGAAAAAATCTGCGAAATTTTTAAAAATATATTAAGCCATTTATAATAAAATATGCCTATCAATCGGATAGAAAGCATTGATCCGATCATAATCTACTTCGTTTAAGAATTATTAGGGTTACGTCGGAGGGAGCCACCTTTATCTTCGAATAATCCAGCAGATCCTTCTCCGCCGCCATCAGTATCTCCGAAGCGGGGCGATCTCTATTTTTTATTACCAGATTTATCAGGCGCTCTATGCCAAATTGCTTCTTGAAGCTGTTCTCCGCCTCAATAACGCCGTTTGAATACATAACCATGACATCGCCCGGTTGGATAGGTATGAGCGTCTTTTCCAACTCCATTCTATCCAGCATGCCAAGAGCAATGCCGCCACCACCCAATGTATCGACCATTCCTCCAGGATCAACAATGAAGGGCGGATTGAAGCCTGCATTTACATATTCTAACTTATGGCCTGCCGGATCCAACAGAGCATAAAAGCATGCCAGATTTGTTCCATGACCATGATCATTAATCTGCGAATTCAGGTCACTAATGGCCTTTTCAGGATCCAATTTATCAGGCGAGGCGCGAATGAGTGTTCGCGACATAATGGCGAGCATTGCCGCCTGAACACCATCTCCGCCTACACCCGCCATGGCAAAGGCAATTTTACCATCTGCGTCCTCAATATCATAGAGATCAAAGCTGCTTTTCTCAGAAGGCCAGTAAAGCGCCTGGATCTCATAACCTTCCACCTGAGGCACTTGAGCAGGGACCAGATTGCGCTTTACGCCCTCCAAAAAGGCCATCTCCTTGCCACTGCCGCCCCTTAGAACCGCGTCTCCCTCCAGCCTTGCCACATATCCCTTGAGTCCCTGCGCCATTTTATTGAACGAGACACCTAAATCAGCCAGCTCGCCGGTGGTATCCACCTCAACATCTAAATCGCCTTGCGAGATCCGCTCCGCCGCGCCGGCAAAAGCAGCTATCTGGCCGTCAATCCTTCTGCTCAGCCACAATCCTGCCCCCAGCACGGAAAAAACGGTGAGAATGAAGATGATCAGCGCATAATCCCAGACTCTTCGCGAAGCATCACTCAAGCCGGAAGTTACACCCCCGGCAACATCCCTGATACCGGAATCTATGTATCGCGCGGGCAGGCTCATCTCTTCAGCAGGATAGGCAATGCAGAGGACCCAGCCAAGTGTAGTTATGCGCGAGAATGCCACATATCCGTCACCCTTCCCCAGCCCCACCACAATGGAACCAGAGCTTTCTTTAATTATCCCCTTGCCCAGCGCCCTGACCTCGGGATTGGTGGATTCAAAGAAGTTATCCGTTACGAAAAGGTCTTTCAGACCGCTTTCCGGCTTATTTTTTGGCCGGTATATAATCAGGCCGGATGAATCCATAATAAAAGGATATCCTCTTCCCTTAATGGATGATAGGTCACTATAGATTGAATACAAGGACACATCCATTCCCGCGATGCCTGCAAATTCATCGTCCCGAAAGAACGGAGTGGTAACGGTAATTGCATAGTCCCCCTTACCATCCACATAGGGCCCGGTCCAGATGGTTTTCTTTTTCTGCTTTGCCTCGGAATAATACGGCATGTCCTTGTAACCGAAGAGAGCCGTATTACTGAGAGTCTTATTGCTGTAGGGCCAAACAACCAGCACCCCATCCTCGGTCCCGATATAGGATAAGTACAACGACGACTTGGCCTTGTGAAGTCCTTGCATAACCGTGGCAGGAAAGCATAGGGATCTCACGGTAGCATCTCTTCTCTCGGATATGGTCTGGTTGGAACCGGTGGGAGCAACCCATATTCCGGGAGGTGTTATACAGCTCTCATTTGCAGAGCTGGTGGCCGCATAGCCCGCGACAAGTTCGTTTTCAGAAGCAATGCGCAAAAAAAACTCGTCGTATTGGCGGGCCTTGGCAATAGCAAGCTGCACCTGATCAGCATCGCCCGGACCGACTGCCAGTGCGGAGCGGTTTAAGGACGTGCTGAGGCTGGTTATGCTGTTTTGGACGTCCATTGAGGCCTGGTTCATCTCCATTAAAGAAATGATGCCAATGCTTGCCATAGGTACCAGAGCAAAGGCTACTAAGACTGCCAGGAGCTTTGCCCTTAATCCATCGATGCCAGCCATTTTCTCATCTAAATATTCATCTGTCTATGCGCCAAACTTCAATCTCCTTAAGGGTTCTGTTTCCCTTTAAGTGATCAATTGCTCCTGCGGCACCTGAACTTCATCCCGACTTATGGCCGGCCTGATGGCAGATACCGTGATGAGCAGATATCTAAGATAGGGATGAATTAACCTGGTGATATAAACTCTTTTCAGCCCAACGCCATCATTGCAAAAAGTATTTATTAGCACTATTCGAATAAATATTATGAAAGGCCCCTATGAATTTCTTCAGCCCCTGAGAAGGCTGATGGAGGCATACCACCGCTTTGAAAGGATCGTGTGGGCAATGAACGCCGCAATACTATCCATCACTGTTTACTCCCTGGCAGAAATTATCGGCCTTCCCCGCTTTATGAGCTTCTATTACCAGGACGTCCCTCTCCTCGCAGCATCTCCCGCCATTCTCTCCCTAATCATTGGCCTGGCCGGCGCCACGCTAATCAAGAAGCGGAAAAAGGCAGATATCTTCCCGCTCCTAGGGCCAGAACTTTCCGAGAAAGCCCGCACCGCTTACGACAATCGCGACGCTGATTCTCTGCCTATGCAAAACCTGGCCATTGAGCTCAGAGCGAGCCTAAATGAAATCAAATCCTCAGAGATCCTGGATTCAAGACAGATAAACGGCAGAGGACTTGCCATCGTACTCCTATTAGGCGCTGCCATTCTCTTAGCCCAAAGCGAAATTGTAACTCCATCGGATTTTCAATCTCTCGCAGATCTGCGGGACAAAGCCCTTTCCGCTTTTGAAACAGAAAAACCTACGCAAAGCACAGGCCAGGAAACAAACCTAACAGGCAACCTCTTCGGCAATCCTTCCCTGGCCATCTTAAACGAAAACAAGATGGAAATTGTGCTTTATCCGGGAATAGGAGCCGGATCTCTGGCCAGAAATACGCAGCCTGTAGAGCGTGTCTTCCAGCAATCCCAGGCAGGAGAGGCATCAGCAGTCCCCTCTGAGCTTTATATCGAGAGCCTTCCTCCAGAGAACAAGGATATAATCAAACGATATTTCACGATTCTCTCGGAAAGCGATAGGTAGAAAAACAAAACATTTGCTTGATGGAGATTACCTTTTAGGCCTTTCCCTGGCAGACCCAATTATCTCTGCCAATAGAATTATTCCCTCCTGCGATGAGAAGAGAGGAATCTGCCAATCAGCCACCACGAGGCCGCCCTTGCGATAGACCATTACGCCTCGCCTCTCCCAGGCAGGGGTCTTGGCCAGATTTATGCCTTTCTGGAAGACAACCTCGTGAATATCATGCTCCCGGAGCCCGCGAAGCTTCTCCATGGCCTGCGTCCCGTTGAGCCCCTCCTCTCGCAGCATGTAAAAGCCGTAGGAAAAGACATGATTTCTCCAGGTCTCATCCTGGCGCTCCGCGAGGTAGCTGCCGATCTCCGCCTCGCAAAGAGGGATCGTCCGGCAATCCAGGGAAACAGGCCTGCCCAGATCCAGGGATAGGGCCGCCGAGAGAAAGCCCGCGATCAAGGAATCGATCTTTTCCACTCTTCCTGCAAAGGGCGCCTCCAGAAAGAGAAGGCTGATCTCATCTGAAAATGTGAAAGCCAGGGCAGGCGAGAGCCCAGAATCCAAAAAGAAGCTCTCCACACTGCCTGCCATCGACCGGGCAAAATCTATGTCATAAGGCTTCTGGCTGCCCTCCAGTACCTTTCGAAAGCCCCGCCCATCAGCTCTCACCATCAGGGGCGCGCGGGCACATAAGCTGGAATAAATCTCCCAGCTAGCCGACTTTGCGTTGATCCTTTGCATTTCGGGTCAAGTGCCGGATGATGATAATGTCGCCCACCGCCGTAACCCAGCGATAGGGTATTATGATCCCTTTGCCCTTCTGATCAAAGAGTTCCCGGTTCACGTCTCTTATAGCCAGACCGGATACCACGCCGTTCTCAGGGTCCAGGACGGCATCTTCCACCCTGCCCACAAAGATGCCCTTCTGAGTATAGACATCCTGGTCCAGGAGCGATGTGATCTCTACATTCATTTAGAATCCCATAATAAAATTCGTGTATTAGATATTAACTTTGCCATTAGATTGACATACATCTAGATTGCACACCGGCAATCATTGGCATTGCTGAGAAATTCCTGCAAGGCTTGCAATAATTAAGGAGAAAAAATCACCGAAATTGCCGTGGGCTTTAAGACATAGCATGCATATGATAGATGAAAATCGAAATGCTTCGGCATTGTAAATTCCGATTTAGTAGCTATCTAGAAAAGTGGCATTTCTTGTGCAGTTTAAACCATTTTTGGGACTGGTGGTTCCTGATGGCTTCCCGGTCACCCTGTGCCGATGGCACCTTGGACCGCATCTTAATCCCTGTGTTTCTTTATCTGTGACTCTCGTCGGATCCGCCCGTGGTTTTCTTGCAGTCACATGCGGAAATACAAAGTCTCGCAAAGTATAAAAGAAAAAAGCCCCAAGAGACTATCACGATGCTGTTTCTAACCGTGAGATCGGAGATAGTTTCTCATTTGAGCTACATAATCGGCTCGAAGGGAGAGGCGTTTGTCGTCGACCCCCGGAGAGACTGCGATGTCTACAGCGGGATCGCACAGGACCATGGGATCAGGATCCGGGAGATCTTCGAGACTCACCGGAACGAGGACTATGTCGTCGGATCCCGTGAACTCTCCCTGATCACCGGTGCCAGGATACACCATGGTCCGGGGCTCCCCTGGACCTACGGGGAGACGCTCCACGACGGCGAGGAGTTCCGGGTCGGGGCATTGAAGATCGTCGCCCTGCACACCCCTGGGCATTCCCCGGACAGCACATGCTATGTCCTCTGCGACATGGAGAGCGGGGACCGTCCCGTGATGGTCTTTACCGGAGACACGCTCTTTATCGGTGACGTCGGCAGGACGGATTTCCTCGGCCCCGACAAAACAGCGATGATGGCCGGGAAACTCTTCGACAGCCTTCATGGAAAACTGCTCACCCTTGGTGACGGTGTTGTTGTCCTGCCCGCGCATGGTTATGGCTCGGTCTGCGGCGGCACGATAGGTGAACGTGAGATCAGCACCATCGGTGCCGAGAGGGCAATGAACCCTATGCTGAAGCTAACACGTGACGAGTTCGTTAAGCGAAAGGTCGGTGAGAAGCACGAGACTCCGCCCTATTTCAGCGTTATGGAACGATACAACCTCGAGGGCCCGCCAATTCCGTCACACCTGCCTGCGCCCCCCGCACTCAAACCCGACGCATTCAGGGCGGCAACTGCAGGAGGCATACCCATCATAGACACAAGGGCCCCACCCGCATTTGGAGGGGCTCATATCGAAGGCGCCTACAGCCTCCCGCTATCGAGACTGTCAAACGCCGGCTGGGTCGCTCCCGTTGAAAAAGAGGTGCTCATCGTTGTCGATGATCCCAGGGCTCTTGACGTCGCTGTAAGGAACCTCTACCGGATGGGATACACCTCCTTTTGCGGCTACCTCGAAGGCGGCGTCGAGGCGTGGTATAAGGGGGGAAATCCGCTCTCCCGAGTGGATCTGCTGACGTGCCAGCAGCTCAATACGCTCATCAGGTCGGGGGAACCGCCGGTGATTGTGGACGTTCGCAGGTACAGCGAATGGGACGAAGGGCATATTGAGGGAGCGACCCACGTCTATCTTGGCAGGCTCCCGGAGAGGCTGGGCGAGATCCCTGAGGGAAAAACCGTGGTGTTCCATTGCAAGACAGGGACACGCTCCAGCTTTGCTGCAAGTATCCTCCTGAAGGCAGGCAGGAAGAATGTGTATAACCTCCTCGGGGGCATCGACTCCTGGAAGAACCTCGGCTACCCCCTGGTGAAAGACTAAACCCAAAGTTTATTTATTCCCGGTAGCAAGCTGAACATATGTTTCCCCTCGGTATAGAACCCTACCTTATCGGTGGGATCATCATCGGCCTTGGCGTCAGTATCATCTACATCCTGACCGGGCTTCATGCAACTCAGAGCAGCTTTTTCACAACGACGCTCTCATGGTTCTCAAAGCTGCCGCACTTCCAGGATAAGAGAAACATCGGGGAGCGCGACTGGCGGCTTGCGCTGTGCCTCGGCCTGATCTCTGGCGCCATACTCTACACATTCACCCTGTCACCTTCCGGTATGTTTGTAACCGGTGTCAATACCTGGAGGCTGGCACTGGGCGGGCTGCTCGTTGGTTTCGGCACACGGCTCTCTAACGGTTGCACCTCGGGCCATGGAATAAGCGGCCTTGCGTCCCTCTCAACCACATCCCTCTATGCTGTCATTACCTTCCTGGGGTTCGGCATTATAACAGCCCACCTCCTCGAATTCATGGGGGTTTCATAATGAAAACCAGGAACATCGCGGTCTACGGGGGAGGTATCCTCTTTGGTTTTGGCCTCGCCTATAGTGGTATGACCCGGCCGGAGATTGTCCTCAGTTTCCTCAGGCTGGATGATCTCGGCCTCATTTTCGTCATGGGTGGCGCAGCGATGGTCACCTTTTTCGCTATAAACGTCGTGCCGAAATTCATGAAAGCCCCTGCACTCGGGGGAACCTTCAGACCCAGGGTCAGTGTGTTGACAAGAAACACGCTGATCGGCGCAGCAATATTCGGAACAGGGTGGGGAATTTCAGGCCAGTGCCCCGGCTCAGCAGTTGCAAGCCTCGGCACAGGAAACTGGCCCATTATTGTTGGCCTTACATTCATGTTCCTCGGTGCTTACCTCAGGGGCAGATTCATCAAAGACGGGAATTAAGAGTTCCGACGAACACACTTATAAATCGGAATAAATATGCCATGGGTGTAAATCGATGGTCTTCGATCCCTTGCTGCTGATACTTGCATTCCTGACCGCTGTCATCGATATAATCTTCGGTATGGGCTTCGGGTTGACGATGACGCCCATCCTGCTCTTTTTAAACTACACGCCAAAGGAGATCGTGCCGGCGCTCCTGCTCAGCAGCCTCATCGGCAATATCCTGAGCAGCTTCTTCAACCACCGCCTGAAAAACGCGGATTTTACACCCGGCGGCCATCTCTTTAAAATTGTGATCCTTATCGGAGCGGTAGGTATTGCAGGCAGCATCTCTGGGGCCACCTTAAACACGGAGATCTCTAACTTTTACCTCGGGCTCTACATAGGCACCCTGATAACGGGCACGGGGCTCTTTCTTTTCCTGAACAAATCCCTGGTCATTGACTTCAGCTGGGCAAAGATTGCGATTCTCAGCCTCTTTGGCAGTTTCAATAAAGGGATAAGTGGCAGCGGCTTTGGCCCGATAATCACAACCGGCCTGTTATACATGAAGATCAGCGAGAAGGAGGCTGTTTCTGTTCAGAGCTTCTCTGAACTTTTCATCAGTCTCGTTGGCTTCGTCACATTCCTCGTCTATGGATCTGCCGTGAACTGGGATCTGACCCTCTCTCTTTCTGTTGGCGTAGCAGCTTCAGCGCCTGTCGCTGCGTTCATTGTAAAAAAATCAGACGGGAAATCACTACGAAGAGCAATCGCCGTGGTAACAATAATCCTCGGTGTCGCTACCATGGCGAGATTATTCATCTGACCCGGTATGATTTTTCTCCATAGACAGATCTTCAATCTTGGCAACGAAGTGGCTGCGTTTTATGTCCGCATCGTTGGTCAGACTCGACCCCTCCTGATTCGGCATTCACAAGTGAACCGAACCCTCTGGCGTCTACGTCCTCCCGTCTCTCGCGTGAAAGCGAGTCGAAATGCTAGCGCGGATGAAGAAATGGTCCGCAGTGTATATGATGAATGCCATGCTTTTAGTGAGAGGAGGGTTTAAGCAATTCGGTGCGATTAACGCTGGATTCGCAATTCGTCCAGGGAGCATTAAGCAGCTCTTTGCCAGTGGCTTTTTCAGAGGAGAAAAGATGCAATGGGATACGAAATTTCTCTAGGCCTGGCCTGGGATGAACTGGAACAGATCTCGCATTCCGGCAAATATGGCGTCCGGCTGCTGGATGAGGATTACCTGGTCTTTGTCTCTTTAAGAAAACTCCTGCATAAGACCTCAGGCCAAGAGGCGGAGGAGATGAGAACGGCCCTCCTCCTTCACTACCTCCTGGGCATCAAAAAGCACGGATTTTTCCCCACGGGCGAATGGATCTCCTTTCGCCAGCTGGAAGGCGGTCCTGTCTTTTGGCCGGCCTTTGAAGAGAGCTCTCTGGTGACGCTGGCAGAAGGAATAAGTTTAGCTTGCATCCATCAGGTAATCTCGACCAAAATGCATCTTCAGGTGTCTGAAGATAGTGTTTTTCATCGAGGCTCTCGTGGTAGCGTGTTGAGTTATACCAATTCAAGAATTTATCAAAATCATTGAACAATTTTCTACTTTTCTCGTAGGTATGATACCATTTTTCGATTTATCCATTGGTCTGGGGATGCCTGACTCTGGCCAGAATATGTTTGATTTCATTTTTTGCCAAAAATGCATCGAAAGCACAATTGCCGCGGGAAATTCTCCGCCTGCCAGAATAAACCGCGAACTATCGTCGAGGACCACACAGACCTCTTTGCCATTGATCCGGCTCGTGTGCCAATCAAGATGAACTGCCGGGAGGCTGTGTTTTCGTTCATATCTGATCCAGGGCTTCCTGCGTTTCTTCTTTTTTTTGTTCTCAATTGCCAATCCATTTTCAAGAAG
>JAFGNK010000108.1 GCA_016927055.1 Methanotrichaceae archaeon
TCACGTGTCTTGTAGACGGCCATGGCGTTAGCCAGCTCTTCCTTTACCTTGGCGGGATCGGTGACAATGGTGATCTCCATCTTCTCGATGAAGGGCATCTCAGCCTTGTACAGCTCGATGACGGGGGTAAAGATCTCTACCCAGGAGGTTACACCCTTCTTGGCCAGGCTTGTTCCGATTCTCATCCAGATATCGTATCTCTGGTTGAGGTGCATGAGGCCGCTGATGTAGGAGAGCAGAGCGTGGTTGCGCCTCTCGATGATGGACTCCAGATCCTTCTCAATCTTCTCGCCGCCGACCTTGAAAATCATGCCGAAGGGCATGATTGAGCCTTCCTTGATATCCTTGAGATCGGGACCGATAACGGTTACTTTTCCGTCTGTGATCTGATCCATTGGTGTGGCCAAAGACAGCTCGAATCCGTCTGCCTTGGGGCCGCCCAACTCTACCCATAGATCGCCCTTTCTGATTCTCTCGCCCTCATACATGGGGGATATATCCAACTTCACATCTGCCATTAATATACCTCTTCTGTTTATTAGATAAACCTTATTTCTTCATTGCTGCGATTACTTCGTCCACGGCGGCGTGGTAGTCGTCGGGTGTAAAGGCCATGTTTCCAAAGGTCATGTTGGCATTGACATGGTAGTACCTGTCAATGGAGACACGTTTGATGTTCCGGTTAAAGCTCTTCAACGTGGAGAACATGCCATTGGCGAATTTGTAGAAGATGCCCAAAAATATAACGACATCATACTGGCCCTTTCCGTCCAGACCCATCCAGTCCCCAAACCGCAGATTGCTGGTCAAGGGATGCAAACCGATCTGGTAGACGTTGTCCAAATAGCCCCTATCTACAAAGCCCTTTACGCTGTGTGCCGTCGCGGCGATGGGAATACCCATCTTTCCCATCTCGATCATCTTGTCGAACATGATGGGATCGTCAAAGAGCTCTGCTCCCACAACGAGCAGAGGTCTTTTGGCCTTCTTAATTATGGCACCGATAACCTTCGGCATGTAAGTCTTAGCCATTTCCGGCCCGGGAATCTGGGCCATCTCAAAGGGAATGGCATTTTTGGTGGTATCAACCATATTGATCACTTCCTCTCCTTTGCCCTCACTTCTTGGTCCTTATCTTGCGCGCAATGTTCGTGGGATCGAAGCTGACATCTGCGGGCCGGAGCGGTCCGGAAATGAACTTCTTGGCCTTCCAATCGATCTCCCAACCATGTTTCGCCTCGAGCTCTTTCATCATCTGATCCTTGTACATCAAGGGCAAGTCCTTGACATCCCTGACGAAGATATGCCAGTCATCGGGCAGCTTGCCGAAGTACTTCATGGAGATATCGCAATAATGGGTCAGCTTGATACCTCTGCCTTGGGTGTTGTCGGAGGGCCTGAAGCAGAGTTTAGCCATCTCCAGCATGGCCTCTTCCTTGGTCTCAGCTATGTAGAGCAAGGCTTCAGGCGCTGGCTCGATCTGTTGCATCTGGCCGTTCTTGGCATCGATGACCATCCAGTCCTCGGGCTTATCCGTTCTGCCCATGAATGTCCTGCGGTATATGACCGAGCTGGGCTGGACTACTGCGGGAATGCCAAGCCTGTTAAAGCCGGTGGCAATCGATGCAGCCTTCTGCGAGAACGCACCCCAGGCCACGCCGCAAGCGCCTACCTTGGAAAGAATGTAGTCGGCGATATCGTCGTAGTTGGCACGCTCGTTTCTATGAGCGAAGATGGTAGCTACCTTTATGGCTGCTCCATGGATGTGGGCATTGGCCACACAAGAGCCTATGTTAACCATGTTCCTGCCGTCGAAAGCTC
Source organism: Methanotrichaceae archaeon (assembly GCA_016927055.1). Taxonomy (GTDB): domain Archaea; phylum Halobacteriota; class Methanosarcinia; order Methanotrichales; family Methanotrichaceae; genus Methanothrix. The sequence continues at coordinate 1,822 of JAFGNK010000108.1, forward strand.
CACCATACTGCTCCCAGATGGTCTTACCGTCCTCATCCCGGTACAGGGACATGTCCATCGCCATGCATCCCGTGGCCACAACGATGTAGCCTCTGTCCACGAACTCCTTGGCGATGTCATAGCACTCTTTGGTGCCGTTGGGGTAATTGGAGCATCCTACCAGCGCTATAACTCCAGGGATCTGGCCCAGCACAAGAGGTGCACCCACTTTTCGGATCTCAGTATCGGTCACAGGTCCCCTGCCGGCCCTCATCGTGAACTTCTGGTTCTGGATGTATTCACGATTGGCATACTCATAGAGCTTCAGGACAGGAATCTCCTGCGGACACACTACCTCGCATCTCTGACATCCCACGCAAACCTCGTATGTGGAGGAGAACGGCTCTAAATTGCCTTTAAGAGCTTCTGCGATCATATTGCTGATCTTGATGTGGGGCGGACAGACGAAGGCACACTGGTTGCAGGCGGTGCATTTCTCCAGAGTCTCCTTAAACTGCTGCTCGTTGAAGGTGATATCCTTCTTGAACTGCGCGCGCTTGGGCTTGACGGCAATGGCAACCCTGATAGCGACCTCGCCAGCCTTGACTGGATCGAGAATGGCCGCGCCGGGAGCCTTGAAGCTAACCAGATCCTCCACAATAGCATCGGCAGGATCATTGGTCCTGTCAGGAAGCCCGAGCATGATCTTATCGTTGCTGGCAATCACAGGAACATGCCGCTTTTCGCAGTCCTCCAGCACGTCGCAGTAAATGCACTGCTCGTCCACCATCACGGCGTCCATGATATCAGCGCGGATCATCTTTCTCCACCAGCCCATGGCACCGGCCACCTTGACCTTGGGGCCCAGGTTGGCAGGGATCTTGGAGGCTCTGCCAGTCTCGGTGATCCTGGTGAGATCTATGGCTGTGCAGCATACGCCGCCGATATCCACATTATTCCAGAGGTTGTTTTCCTCGGTATAGATCATGGCCTCTGCGCCTGCTGCCAGGTTGTGACCGTAAGCGATGAGAACGGCCTTATTCTGATCAAGGGTTCCCAAGCCGATCTCCACGAGGGGAGCATCAGCCGCGCCGCGGGGCATGTCGTAGGCTACGGTCTGCAGCATGTCGCAGATCTCTTTGCCCAGAGAATCTATCATGCCGCTATGCAGGGCTTTGGACTCGAAGTCCTTGTAGAATCCTTCCTGGCCTGTGTGACAGGAGGCCAGGAGCTGCGCAATCTCCTCCTCGCAGTACGCCAGAGCCTCACCAAAGTCCTTCAGGGATTTGGGTTTGATGCCCAGGATGGTTCGGGTCAGGGGTGCATCCACCAGGATCTCGTCGCCCATGTCGAACGGCATGTCTCCTAACCTGTCCAGACACCAGTGGTACAAGTGCCTGCCGTGAGCGGTATGAGCGCAGGTTCCTATGAGGACTGCCAGCAGAACGATCTTGCCGCAGGTGGCGGCCATGTCAATGCCGCAGGCACCCTTCTGATTACCAGTCAGATCGCAGGGACCGTAGGTACAGAGGGTACATGTATCATCAGCGGGCGAGTACATGATCTTGTAACGATCGCATAGCTTGAAGTCCCAGTTACGGAGCGTTGCTACATTGGGTTTGGGGAAGGGGCCCATGGGCTGGTCCCATTCGTCCGCTTCCTTAACGACAGCTCCTATGTTGATCTGGACATTCTTCATGTCCTCAACCGAAAAGCTGCCCTTGCTTGTTGCCATCGGAATCTTAGCCTCCTCTTGCTTTGGTATACGGCGTTTTGGTTCGCATAGAGTAGATAAAACACTTTCGGATAGCTAGTAATATAAAATTTGCAAAATTTCTTATAATTTCATAGTAGTATTTTTATACATAGATTACCAGAACTTGGTGAACCTGTCCAGTCACGATTGTTAATGGAGGACTTTCTGCCCACAAGCTTGAAATGTCTTCACACAAGATGGCAACTAAATCCATGATAAACCGGATACGAAAGAGCTTTGCCAGAGCGACGGAGTGCAAGCATGGTGGAAAAGTGCAAGATGCAGCATCAATTCTGGGAGTGGAGCCTTTAGACTTCTCTGCCAACATCAATCCTCTGGGCTCACCACCACTGGAAAAGCTGGTTTTTGAAGAGCTGAAGAAAATTGGCCACTATCCGGACAGTAGCTATCGGGACTTCCGTCGCGCCGCCGGAAAATTTGTGAATGTAGGCCAGGAATGCATCGTTCCGGGAAACGGCTCCTCAGAACTGATCCGGCTCTTTGCCGAATGTTGCATTGAAGAGGATGAAATGGCTCTTGTGCCCACGCCCTCCTTCGGGGAGTACACCAACCAGTCCCTTCTGGCCGGCGCTGTGGTTAAAAATGTGAACATTGGCGAAGACGGCCTGCCTCTTCTTAAAGACACAGATCTTGCCAAGGCCAAACTGCTCTTCCTCTGCAACCCTAACAACCCCACAGGAAGGCTTCTCTCGGCAGGCCAGGTCATCGATCTGGCCGATAGATGCGAGGAGGCTGAGACATTCCTGCTTGTGGATGAAGCCTTCATTGAGCTTTCCAGGCCCCAAGAGAGCGTGGCAGACCTTGCGCCGCATAGAGAATTTCTGTTCGTAATGCGGTCTATGACCAAGTCATTTGGCGTGCCGGGCCTGCGCCTGGGTTTTGGGGTGACGAATGAGACTTTAGCCACTATTTTAAACCGGGCCAGAATTCCCTGGTCCATCGGCTCTATCGCCGCGGCCGCAGCCACATATCTCCTGGGCTGCGATGATCATTTGCATAGGTCGCGACAGGTCATAAAAGAGGAGCTGGCCTGGCTGGAGTCGGCCCTGCAAGAGCTGGGCCTGCGGCCTGTGCCCAGCAGCGTCAATTTCATCCTGGTGAACATCGAGCCCACCGGCCTGGACTCGGATGTTCTGGCACAAAGAACGATGCAGGAGGGTGTCCTGGTAAGGGACTGCCAGTCCTTTGGCCTGAAAAAGAGCTACATCAGAGTGGCTGTGAGAAGCCGAAGAGAGAACGAGCAGTTGATAGCAGCCCTGGAGAAAGCCTGCAAATGCAGAGAGTGAACTGCGAACGATTTCCCTGCCACCACCCAGATCAGGACTGCTCGCTCTGCTTCTGCCCCTTTTATCCCTGCCGGGACAGGAGAACAGGTGGAATAGAGAAAGACGGTACCTGGTGCTGTGAGTCGTGCCAGATCATCCACCGCCCGGATGTGGCCGACATGGTCCTGGACGCACTCATGAAGGGCGAGACCATCAGCACCGTCTGGAAGAAGCTGGAGGCCCATCTGTGATGAAGCGGAGGGGAAAGAAATGATTTCAGAAGGCTTAACTGTATTTCTCCTTGCTATAGCCTATGACATTCTCTTAGGTGAGCCACCGGCAAGAGTTCACCCCGTGGTCTGGATAGGCAAACTTATCTCGTTCCTGCGCGCCAAGAGCCTGCGTGCCCAAAGCCCGCCCACCAGGGTGAGCGGAATTGCTCTGGCCATGATAGTAATAGTAGTAACAGTTCTTTGCGGCCACCTGGCAGTAAAAGCAGCAGGATTTATTCCACTCTTATCTCTTTTCGTCTCCGCCTATCTGCTCAAATCCACCTTCGCGATAAGTTGTCTTCTACAGGTCTCCCGGGATATCGGACAGATGAACGACAGGGACATGGACGAAGCAAAATCGATGCTTCCGGCGCTGGTGGGCCGCGATACCACATCCCTCACTCGCGCCCAGGCCAGCTCGGCGGTGATAGAGTCGCTCTCTGAAAACTATGTGGACTCCATCCTCACGCCCATCTTCTTCTACCTGGCTTTAACGCCCTTCGGCCTGGGCCTTGAAGCCGCATTGGCCTTCAAGGCCATCAGCACCATGGACTCCATGATAGGCTATAAAACCCGAGAACTCAAGGAGCTGGGCTTTGCCGGTGCAAAGCTCGATGACCTGGCCAACTTCATACCCGCCCGCCTCTCTATCCTCTTTATAGGCCTGGCGAGGCCCTCCAAAGTGAGCGCAGCTCTTCGGGCCGCCTTTCGCGACCACAGCGCCACCCCCAGCCCCAACTCCGGATGGCCCATGGCCGCCTGCGCCGGCTCGCTGGACATTCGCCTGGAGAAGCCCGGCCGATATGTTCTACAAGAAGAAGGAAGAGAGCCCGAGACTGCGGATGTGCCGCGCGCATTGCGTCTTATGCAGTGGGCCATCGCACTCACTTTAGCCGCAGCAATATTGATCCTGTTCTCCTGGCCGATAGAATTGGATTGTGAGAGTATAATGTGCCTTTGTGAACGGCTGATCTTTCTTTGCGGCTTCGCATGAGATTCAACAAGGTCCGGTTTCACACGAAGGCGCGAAGCCGCGAGGTCAAAACATTGGCTTATTTCAGCCTCGCTGTGGTGGCCTGGTTTCGTAAGCCCTGGTGACACAAAACCACTGCTGCGCCCACACAGAGTAGCGATGAGACAATTCTTGTCATTTGGCAGGTACTTAGCATAATGTTTATCCGATTTAAGAGATGAGTGAATGCAAATGGAAACTATGGGAGATCTCCTGGACAAAGTTAGCGAGTTTGCCTTGCACGACTTTACCAAAGAAGATGCACAAAAGCTCTTTGGCTGGAATGTTCGCGATATCAGCGTCAAGAGCAAAGAGAACGATGAGAGTTGCATCTACATCACCTTTGAAAACGGATATATTCTTTTCATCAGGTATTTTCTTAACCTAGACCCCATCGAGACCAAGGACACCTGCGAGTTCACAATGGCCTTGCAAACGGATCTGCGCTCTCGCATCAGATACGATGTCCACTATGCTGGCTACATCCACGGCCAGGGATATATCAGGCTACGGGTCCAGGAGATGAAAAACCGAATGCAACAGATGGTGCTGGAGGAATTTTACATTCCAGCATTAAAGAAGGTCTATAAGCCGATCATCATCCGTTTCAAAGGAATTTACAGCCGGGACTTCTTTGGTGTGGAGGCCGACCAAGACCACGGCAGGATATTCTATGCCCCGGTTCGCTACAGAAGCGAATGCAAAGCCGCCAGCATCGGCGAAGTGATGGGCAGGCTGAGCGAGCTGGACCTGCTCCTCAAGGAGCCGCAGATCAGGCATGCCCTGGCGGAGATCGACCTGCAGCTGAGTCTATTGCCCTCAATGGTCTGGTCTGATCTCTAGCCGATCCTGCTTTGCTGCAATTGGAGGGGCGACGATTCTGGTAGCTTCTCAGAATTCCTTTTTTTCCGCTTCTCTCGAGCTTTTCCGGTGCTGCGGCCTTCACCCTCACAGGATAATTGCAGACCACCGGCGCAGTCCTGCCGGGCCTCATCCTTGCCGCCGGCATGCAGCACGCACTCCACCACATCGATCTGATCTTTCGTAAACAGATCCATATATCCGAGCCTGCTGGCCTCACGCTCTCGCAATGTGGCCATCTCCTTCGCTCGCGCATGATCGCCTTGATTCAGGAAAAGGCAGCTCAGATCATGGTAAAGGGCCAGAACGTCATACATTGCACCCAGGCGTCTCATGGCAGCCAGCGCCTGCTGCAACTTGACCAGGGCAGGGGGATAGTCCTTGACCTGCAATGCCAGCCTTCCCAGATTAGCAATGGCTTTGGCCTCCTCATAAGGATTGGAGAGACTTCTTGCCAGGGACAACGCCCTCTCAAAACTGCTCTGGGCCTCGCGAAAGCGGCCTTCTTTCTGATGAAGCACTCCCTGCACATTGTAGAGCAAAATATTCAGGGGCCGATAATCAGTGCGAGATATGAGCGTCTCCGCCCGGCTGAGATAGAATTCAGCCTCAACCAGCCGCCCCTCCCGGACCGCGAACTCGGCCCGGGCCAGGTATCCCTCGCAAAGATCAGGGAGGGCTTCCAGCTCCTCTTGCAGGCTGATGGCCTGGCTGAAGTGATCTTCGGCCTCTTTTGCCTGGCCCCTCAGGCCATGGATGATCCCCAGATTCAGCCTGGCCTGGGCGATGCAGGGAGCAGCCTCAAGTTTCTCAAAGCTCTGCAGGGCCTCGCCAAAAAGCCTGCAAGCTCCGGCCAAATCACCCTTGTCCTTATAAACCAGGCCCATATTGAAGAGGATCTGAGCCTGGTTGTAGATCTCCCCTACGACCACGAAAAGTTGCAAGCTCTCTTGGTAGCAGGAGAGGGCAGACTCCCACTGGCAACGGTCCGCAAGGCATGCCGCCAAGGAGCTGAGCACCTCTGCCTGACCGGAGAGGTCGCCTTCCACTTTCAGCTCAGAGAGCTGCCGATAGTAATCATCGAGATTTTCAGGAATGTCGCCCCGGCCAGGCCTTATCATGTCGATATTGGCCTGCATATCCGCGACGCCCTGCCGGTCTCCCATGCGCTTTAAAATTTCATAGGCCCTTATGAAGTGCTCTTTAGCTAAGCTGCGCTCGCCTCTGCTGTGATAGAAGTTGCCCAAATTGCCCAGCACCCGGGCCGTCCCGGCCGGATCCTCCAGCCTCTCAAAAAGATCCAGGCTTTCCTGATAGCACTCCAAAGCCCGGGACCATTCACCTCTCTTGTAGCAGAGGCTGGCCATGTTGCTCAAAACGGAGGCCTGGCTTTTATCATCACCCTCCTTTGCAAAACCTTCCATGCTGAAGCGGTAGTTCTCAAGAGCAGACGTCCAATCGCCGCGCCGGTAACAGATATTGGCCAGGTTATTTTTCGCCACAGCCATGGAATAAATATCTCCCATCCGTTCCAAGATGGCCAGGCTCTCCCGATAGTTGTCCAGGGCACGATCCCACCGACCCAGATCGGCCTCTAGATTGCCCCAGGAACATAAGACCGCAGCCACCGCCCCTGAGTCACCTATGGATCGAAGAGCGTCCAATACCTGAGCATAGCTGGCCTCTGCCTCCTGCCATAGACCAAGCCGAAGAGAGACCTTGACCAGGCCATCCATTGCTGCTATCATGGCTAAGGAGTCTTCCAGCTCTATCTCCAGAATGAGGCAGTCCTGAAAATGCTGCAAAGCTTCCGAGAGATCCCCTGCCCGGGCTCTGATCCCGGCCAGGCCGAGGAGTGACTGTCCTTCACCTCTCCGATCGCCCATCTCCCGGAAGACCCCCAGGCAGGAAAGGTACATCTCCTCCGCTTTCTTCAGCTCGCCATCCTGGAAATGGGCATCCGCCAGATTAGCATAAGTTGTGGCCATGCCGTGCCGGTCATTTTGAGCACGCTTGGCATCCAGACTCAAGTTGTAGCACAAAATGGCCTTGGCGCAATCTCCCCGATCCAAGTGAAGATTTCCCAGGTTGTTTTGCGCCAGTGAAAAGCCGTGCAGGTCTCCCAGATCTTCAAAAGACTGGGCAGCCTGCTCAAAATAATCCTGGGCATAGTCCCAGTCACCCTTGAGATGAGCTGTCAGGCCAAGGGAGAGCTTGATGCCGGCTGCTCCGGGCAAGTCTGCCTGCTCATCTCTCGTCGCCAGGCTCTTTTGGAAACAATCCCCGGCAAGAGAGAGATCTCCTTTGCTCTGGTAGATCAGGCCTAAATTTGCCTCGGTTTGGGAGCAGCCCTGGCTATTGCCAAGTTGACTGAAGAGCTCTAGAGCACGGCGGTAGCAGTTTAATGCATCATCCAGCTCTCCTTGAAGATGGTATATGCTACCCAAATTGGAAAGCGCCTCAGCCGCGGGCAAGCATATTCCGGTCTTCATAAACAGATCTACTGCCTTCTGAAAGCAATCTTTTCCTGGCTGATATTCGCGCCGGTCGGCATAAATCAGTCCCGTGCAGCTATATGCAGATGCAATGGCATGAGGGTCATTTTGCTGCACCCTGATCTCCAGGCATTGCAAGGAGCACAGCAGTGCCTCCTCCAGCTTCCCCTGTCTGCGGTAATTGCCGGCAAGCATTGTGAGCAGATCAGCCTCGCCGTCAAGGTCGCCCCGACCCTGCATGATCTCTCTGGCCCTCTCTAAATGATCCTCTGCAAGGGCATAGTTGCCCAAATCCAGGAGGCATTGTCCTATGCGATTTTGAGCGCGGCCGGCGAGGGTAGGGTCTCCTTTTTCTAAACCTGGCAGGCTCTTTTCATAATGATCCAGAGCCTCGTTGTGCCTGCCTTCCAGGAAAAAAAAATCGGCCAGTTGAAAGTGCATCCGGGCCGCACCCATCTCGTCGCCAATGTCTTGCAGATGGTGCCGGGCTTTTTCCAGGCAGCTTTCCACCCGTTTTGCCGCCCCGGTGAGCTGATAGACGAAAGCTAAAGCAGAGAGCGATGCCGCCATTCCTGCCAGGTCCCGGGCCTTCTCCCGCTCGGAGAGGCTCTTTAGATAACATTCCTCAGCCCCCGCTGTGTCACCCCTTATCTGAAAGAGCTCCCCCAGACAGTAGAGAGCATCGGCCCGACCCGGCCGATCATCAACATCGAGCAGACGCAAAGCCCGGGAATAGCACTGCTCAGCCTTTGATAGATCTCCCTTCTGGCGAGCAGCCCTGCCCAAATTTGCCAGAATGGAGCACATAAGAGGCGGACTCTTGACCTCATCCAGGGCCTCTAAGGCTTTTTCATAGAACCGGCAGGCTCGATCCCAGTCCTCATCGTCGCTATAAAGGCTGCCTATAGAGAGCCAGGCCTGGGACTGCCCTTCAGCGTCTCCCTGTGCCCGGGCAATGCGCGCGCTATTCTCATAATACTCTTCGGCGGCGCGGCGATAAAAGAGGCTGGCTGCCACCCGGCCCAGATTGAACCAGGCAGCAGAATGGCTCTTACCGGAGAGATAATCAGCCAGCTTTGCGAGCTTCTCTTGCATCAATTCCTCATCGGAGGATAGGATGGCCTCAATGAGAGAGGAGACTGAATCAGGCCCCTCGCAAGAGAGACAGCACAGCCGCTCCGGCTCATAGCCTCCCGGCTGGGAGAGAACCTGGGCTAACGATTCAAGAGCAAAGAGGATGTCATCCTCAAACATTGTGTCCGCACCTCTTGAAAATGGATTTAAAATATATGAAAAGAGATTCAAAGGATCCGATCAGGACAATGGTATCTGATAAATCCGGATGGTGATTTAGGCATGAAACAAGTCCCGGGTCTTTCTTTTTTGCAAGACTATCGGTATCAGACAACATCCATTACCCCATTAGCACTTAATTATTGACCACTGACTATTTCATCAGTATTAACAGTCCGTACTTATATAATCTCCTATTTCTTTAGAATGTTAAATGTATAACACAGAAAAGATTAATATTAATAGAATAATAAATACCTGAAGGCAAATCATTCAGCCTTGACAAAAATATTGATTAAAAGCAAAATATGAAGCAATTGAATGCGACAAGCCGAAGTAGACTGGGCCAGGACAGGGGGCATCCGCCCGGATGCCCTTGATAGAACTTGATACGGATGCTACTTCAAAACCAGCTTCAAAGCACGCTGAGGGCAGCCCACGACGCAGGCCCCACACTGGATGCATTTGCCCGAGTCGGCCACCACCCGCCAATCCTCGAAACGAAATGTGCCCGTCGGACATATGGAAACACACGCACCACAATGCACGCATTCATTCTCATCCCTGATGACGGGAATCTCCAGAGGCACGACCCTTACACCGCGCCTCTCGAAAGCGTCCTTTACCTCCTGGCACTTGTCCGGGGGAACCTCCAGGACAATCTCTCCGCTTACGGCATCTATGCTGGCTCTCTCGATGTTCACTAAAGCGTTCGTTTCCAGAATGACTGAGGCTATGAGGGGATAGCGCACAATGCCGGGAGCTACATGCAGCATGAGTTTCATGTCTTATCGCCTCCGCGCGAAGAGCCGGGAAAGGTGATTGCTGGTAATCATTCCGATTACCTTATTGTCTCTGTCTATCACCGGCATTGCCGAGATGCTGTGAGTATCAAAGGTACGTGCCGCGAGTTCAATGGGCTCATCCGCTTTGACGGAATAGACTCGCCGGGTCATGATATCTCCAATGCGGGAGGATTTGCCACCCGCCACTGCCTTGGATATATCCCAGGCGGTGATTATGCCCATCAGCCGTCCATCCCTGGAGATCACGGGCAGGTGATCGAAGCTGCCGCCCACAATCAGCTTGGCCGCTTCTTCAACCTGGATGTCCTCTCGAACCGTAACCACATCGCGGCTCATGACATCGCCCACATTTGGCGATTCCTTGGTCTGCTTCATGGGCCGGGAGCTGCCAACGCGCGGTAGTGGCTCCACAGCACAGCTGAGCAGAAACTCGCCCTTTTCCACCTGCTCCTTTAGAGTAGCGGCAACATCCCTTGCTACATGGAAGCTGGAGAGAGAGGATGCAGAGACCTCTTTTCCATTAATGTCGATCATTCCCGACTTCAGATCCTCATAGCTAACGATCTTCAAAGAGGGACGGTCCCGGCGAGCGATGCCGTAGTCCACCACAGGAACGGTGATATCTCTATCCCGAACCGCAGTGCTACGGGCCAGCTTCTCATTGAGAATCGGTATAGGGATACCTATCCCCAGGTAGAGGCTGGGGCCGTATTTATGAAACGTCGCCGCCCTCAAGAAGCGGTTGTTCATCTTTTTCATGTCGCCGGTGACCATGAGCGTAGAGAAGTTATTCTGGGGATTATGCTGCGTGCCGGGGCCCATGACGTAGCCCTGCGCACCGGCCAGAAAGATGCGCGTGCCGATTCCAATGTAATCGAAGTTAGGATCGTTGGATAACGGAGAGAGGACACCTGCCCCGCTATAGTGAATATTTCCAAAGCGGGGAAGCAGTGTGCCCATGTAGGTATGCATGGTGCTATCGGATGAATTGGTGGCCGCGTTGTAGCGCTGGTAAGCATTGCGCGGATTGACCATGATGGCCTCATTGAAATCCTCCAGGCGCAGGCTGGTCTCCAGCTCTATCTGGGGATAGCAGTCTGTGCTGGCTCCATAGGCGTCCACCTCTATCTGCTTTCCCGAAATGAGATCTTCCATGACATGCGCTCCGCCGTACTCAATTCCCCGGTCCTCTGAAGGCTGCGTCGCGCCCAAGAAGACATCGACAGCTGCGATGCCTCCATAGGCTTCCACCTTATTGAGCATAGCTCTTGAGATTTTTATGGGCGGATCGCTATGGCCCAGGTTCAGAAAGACTCCCGAGGAGCACATGGCTCCGAAGGTACCAGTGGTTACCACATCCACCTCGCGCACAGCTCCGGCCGGGCCCAGCTCGTCCACGAGGTCAGGCATCTCCTCTGCCGTTACGACGCGGGCGCTCCCGTCGCGAATGCGTTCGTTGATCTCCGATAACGATTTCTCTTGCACGAATTCCTCAAAAGTCGGCAATCCGATAAAAACTTGTTGGGCTTTTGCGATCCAACAACGTTATCTGCCTTAACTGAGAAGGGCCCAAGAGATGCCACAGATACCAGGCAAGAGAATTGTCCTCACCAGCGATGCCACCATGATGAGCAGCTATCACGGAGGAGTAATGCTCGGCTTTGCCGCCATCATGCCCAGGAGAGCGCTGCCGGACTTCATATTCCATAAATTTTTCTGCCCGCCTGTGCCTGCCGCAAAAGACGGCTCGGCAGAGATCGCCCCCTGCGGCATGCGAAAGGTAGAAGCAGCATTGCTGGAGGCGGGCTTCTCTCGAGAGGAAGTAATGGTGGCCCATCCCTATCATTTGGACAAGGCCATTGGACCTGATACCCGGATCGTGGGCATAACACATGACGATCCCATGGGAAAGATCGCCATGCAGGAGATCGAAGATATCATCGGCCGCGGACCGCCTTTCAATCGCGCCAAATTTCTGCAGCTTCTCTCTCACCCACTCATAAGAAAATACAGGCCGAAGATAGTAGTAGGGGGCAACGGTGCCTGGGAGGTAATGGGCGAGGATGTGGGCGTGGACCATATTTACCTGGGCGAAGGGGAAAGTGATTTTCCGGATATATGCAGAAAGATCATTGACGATGAGACCGTCCCGTCTGTTATCCGGGGAAAAACAGTTTTGGGAGAGGCGATTCCTGTCAATCGGGGGGGGACCATCGGCGGCATTGTGGAGATAGGCAGAGGCTGCTGGCGAGGCTGCGCCTTCTGCTCGCCAGCCATGCGTACCCTGCGCCACCGGCCGCTGCAAAAGATCCTGGAGGACGTGCAAGTGAACCTGGCCTGCGGGCAGAGGGACATCATACTGCACAGCGAGGATTTCTTCTCATACGGCTACAGGGGCGCAAAGCCCAATGAAGAGAAGATACTGGAGCTGGTGGCGGCCGTAAAAGAGCTACAGCCAAAGACCATTGATGTCTCCCATCTGAGCCTGGCCTCAGTTCATCAAAATCAGGGACTATTGCGCCAGGTCTCAGAGACCGTAGGCGTGGGCTCTTCTCAGAACCATATGTCTGCCTGGATCGGCATAGAGACGGGAAGCTGCCGCATCCTGAAGATGCATATGCCGAATAAAGCGCGGCCCGCCGAGATCAGCAATTGGCCCGACATTGTAAGGGATTGCTACCGCCTCTTCGCAGAAGAGTCCTGGCTGCCCGTGGCCAGCCTGGTTCTGGGCCTACCGGAAGAGACAGCAGAGGATGTCATAAAGACTACCGAGCTGGTAGAGTCCCTCATGGATTACACCGGGCTCATGCTTCCCCTCTTTTTCACCACCATCGCCGACACGAAGCTGGGAGGAAGAAAAGGCTTTGCCAGAGAGGATGCCTTGCCGGAGCACTGGCAGCTGGTGGGATTGTGCCTGGAGTATAACCTGTTACACCTCAAGAAACTGCACCGCCTCTACAGGGAAAGGATGACGGCAGGACCGGCCGTCCACGCCGCACTTAGGGGCATAAATCTGATGGCAGACCTTGTACTCAATAAATACATGAAAAGAATGAAAAGAGGCGAGCCACCTAACTGATGCATCGCCGTTATCGACACCATGCGGCATAAGCGATAGCAATATCGTGATTGTGCCCATGATATCAATATATTATAAATTTCGGCCTTCAATAATTTTCCAGAACAGACCTCACAACACCCTTGTGATCGCCCTTGAGGGAATAGACATTATGGTCCCCGGAAACGTCAATGCTCAGAATGCCCAGGCGAGTATTCATGAGCCCCACCATGGCCGAAACTCCACGATAGCTAACGTCAAAACCCTCCTTCGCGAGGTAGGTGAAGACGTCCTCAGTGGTGTAAGCTCCATCGCTCAAAAACAACTTTAAGACAGCCTTCCTAATTCCTATTCCGTCCCGCTTAAGATAATTTCTGAGCCTCTCCTGGATTCGTTCTTCAGCGCTCTCCATCCGGCAAAATCACCGCCCTCAAGCAATGAATTTAAGGATTATAAAGGTATTCTCTCTACGACCAGTCCATCCTCAAAGGGATACTTCTCAATTATACTGAGGAGACATTTAACGGCTTTTAGCTCTTTGACGATATCCTCCAAGATAGGAGCGGCGATTTCTATCCGCCCCACCCGGCAGGAATACATCTCTTCAGGAACTTCCAGATCCCCAAGAATCTGCAAAGCTGCCTGCAGATCGCCCTCGATTATGCCGTGAATTATTGTGCCTTCCTCGCCCACATAATCAAAGGGCCGCGCCGTGCGATTTGCCCTGCGCAAGAATCGCTCTTTAAGCTGCACCGCATCCTTGAAGCGGGAGGGGCAAAAGTGAGCTTTTATGTCATCCTTCAGGAAATGCACCCGGGCGATCTCTTCGCTTCCTATTGCCCCGCAGCCCAGATCCTCCGGCAAAAAGCCCTGTGCGGCAAGGCCAGCATAGTTGGTCTCTGAAAACTCCAGCTCGTTTACGTTCAAAAAAGCATCAGCAGACCGTACCGCCTCAATAATGGCAGGAGCAGGCTTAATGGAGGGTATCTCTACACCAGCTACCAGGCCCAGGGCTTTGGCCTGCAGCAGGGCCTCTTCCAGCCCGAGGGGATGGGACCATTCTGAGATAGGAGGATGAAAGCGAATCTCATCCAGGCCGGCCTGCTTTAGCCTCTCCAGGACCTCGCGACCAGGAAGAAGACCGGTATAAAGGTGGATGTGATGCTCCGGCCCAAACTCGCGCTTCAAAGCCCTTATGCAATCCAGTACGTAGTCTAATTTCAAAAGCGGCTCGCCGCCCGTGATTCCTGTGCCGAGAGCATCGATGGCAGAAGCTTCCCGCAGTATGTCAGATACTTCTTGTACCGGCATTTCATCGGCAAAGCAAATGTCGCGGCCCCGCCGCTCCTCGGACAGTGGACAGTAAAAGCAGCTGCGCTCACACTTGCCTGTGACGAAAAGCACCAGGCCCGCCCCCTGCTGGCAGATGCGGCAGCCAGGCGAGAGGTAATTGTAAATCGATCCCACAAAATCTTCTTGCCACTTTGCCATCGCAGAGATACGAGTGGTGTTGGCTTAATTAGATTTGCCCGTTCTACATCCAAACTGTTATCAGAGGGGAGCGGCCATTAATCCACCTAAGAGAGAATATAGTCTGAATTATATTAAAGGGATGGTTGTTTGTGAGAGAATATCTTCTCGGAAACGCAGCAATTGCCAGAGGCCTCCTGGAAGCAGGGGTGGGCCTTGTCGCCGGCTATCCCGGCACACCCTCCTCGGAGATCATCGAAACACTGGTGGATCTCAATAGCGAGAGGTCGCTGCACGTGGAATGGTCCGTGAACGAGAAAGTTGCCCTGGAGGTAGCAGCGGGAGCATCCTGGACCGGTAGCCGCGCCGCGGTCACCATGAAGCATGTAGGCCTGAATGTGGCAGCAGACGCCTTCATGACCCTGGCCTATCTGGGAGTGGGCGCGGGACTGGTGGTGATCTGTGCCGATGATCCCTACTGCCATTCCTCGCAAAATGAGCAGGACTCGAGGCGGTATGCTCAATTTGCCGGCATACCCTGCCTGGACCCGAAAAATCCCGGCGAAGCAAAAGAGATGGCCGCTTTTGCCTTTGAACTCTCCGAGAAATTCAACATCCCGGTCATGCTCAGGCCTACTACACGCGTCTCTCACGCCAGAGCAAACGTAGAGATCGGCCCTGACGAGGCCCACCGCAGACAGGGAAAGTTCATCAAGAACCCTGCGCGACGGGTGGCTCTGCCCACCCATGCCCGGCCGCTTCATAGCGAGCTATTGGCCAAACAAGCCGCCATGGAGGAGGCTTTGGAAAGTGCGCCCTGGAACAGACTGGCTCTGCGGGGCAAAGTGGGAATCATCGCCTCGGGAATCGCAGGACTGTACGCCGAGGAGGTTATTTTCGAGCTGGACGAAGATATCTCATTCTTATGCATCGGAGCCTATCCCCTGCCCAAGAGATTGATCAGTCGCATGCTAAGCCATGTCTCCCGAGTATTGGTAATAGAAGAGTTGGAGCCGGTAGTAGAAGAGCAGGTGCAGATTTTAGCGAGAATTGCAAATCCCAATGTGGAGATCCTGGGAAAAGAGGGTTTCATCCCTCGCGAGGGAGAGCTGGACTATTTCCTGGTGAGAAATGCCATAGCCCGCATGCTTGGTAAGGCGGAGAGGCAGGCTTTGCAAAATCCTGCCGTGAGCATCCTGCCGCCCCGGCCCCCCTCGCTATGCGCAGGCTGCAGCCACCGGGCCACCTACTACGCCATGCGAAAGGTCTTCGGTAAGAAGGCGATCTACCCTAGCGACATCGGCTGCTACACCATGGCCGTGAACATGGGGACTGTGGACACGTGCCTGTGCATGGGAGCAAGCATTACTCTGGCCAGTGGCATTCGATTCGGCGGGGAGACAGAAGGCATATGCTGCAGCCTGGGCGACTCGACCTTTCTTCATGGAGGCATGACCGGCCTTCTCAATGCCGCCTACAACAAAGCCAGGATCACTGTGACCATTCTCGATAACTCCACTACGGCCATGACAGGGCATCAGCCCAATCCGGGCACCGGCATGACGGCCACGGGTGAGGCAACGGTTCAGGTCTCAATAGAAGCCCTGGCCAGAGCTTTGGGTGCAGGGATGGTGGAAACGGTCGATCCCTATCACATGGATGAAACGATAGAGAGCTTTCAGAGAGCCAAAGAGTATCCGGGCCTGTCCGTGATAATAGCCAGACAACCCTGCGTCATCAAAGCCCGCCGAAGCGGCGCCCGACGAAAACCCTTCCAGGTGAGTGAGGACTGCATTGGATGCAAGATCTGCCTGGACTTCGGCTGCCCGGCCATTGAATTCGAGAGAGACATGGCCAGGATCAATGCATTATGCACCGGCTGCGGGGTGTGCGCCGCAATCTGCCCATCATCCGCCATCCAGGAGGTGGCAAGATGAGGACTTCTGAATGTGACATGGTAATAGCAGGCGTGGGCGGCCAGGGAGTCATTTTGATCTCGGATGTGATCGGAAGGGCAGCGGTAATGGCTGGAAAACCAGTCTGTGGGGCTGAGACGCACGGCATGGCCCAGAGAGGCGGCAGCGTGATCAATCACACCCGCATAGGATGCCGCTTTTCTCCTATGGTCGCCTTGGGCGGGGCAGATGTGCTGGTGGCATTAGAACCAGGGGAAGCCCTGCGTTTCGCCCACTTCCTCTCGCCTGCCGGCGTCGCGCTGGTCAATACCAGGCCGGTCTTGCCATCTACCGTGACCTGCGGCATAGCAGACTATCCACCCCTACCAGAGATACTTGCACCCCTTAAAGCGCAATGCAGCAAGGTTCTCGCCATGGACGCCACCGCTCTGGCCGAGAAGGCAGGCACAGCCCAGGCTATGAACGTGGTAATGCTGGGCGCCCTTGCCAGGTACATTCCGCTCTCTGAAGAGTTGATTGTCCAGGCTCTTTCCCTTGTGGTGCCGCCCAGGTTCCTGGAAGTAAATAAGAAAGCATTCGCCTTAGGAAAAGCTGAAGTAGAATAGAAGCGAAAGAAAGAGGCATGGAAGAAGAAAAGAAAACAGAAGAAATTTCGACGGAAGAGAAGAAAACCGAGGACAAGGCCGAACCCGTAGTCACGCGTTCTATGGTAGAGGAAGCCTGTCCCACGTGCGGCGCACAGGAGCCTTCCATGCCCGCTGTACTCCCTGATCCCAGCTGGTCCACTGAGAAGCTGATCGCAGCTACCAAGCACAAGCATATGCTGGTACGCTCCAACGCCATCATCCTCCTCTCCAAGCGAGAAATCTCCGAGTCTTTGGAGGCCCTCATCGAGGCCCTCAAGGACGATGAGTATCTGGTCAAGAGCAATGCCATGGTGGCCATCTCCGCCTATGGGAAACAGGTTTCTGAACGCATAATTAAAGCTCTCGCCGATGCGGACAAAGATGTGCGCGCTGGCGCAGCCTGGATCGTGGGGGAGCTGAAGGACAACCGTGCCATTGAGGCCCTGGAGAAGGTGGCCAAGGACGACTATCCTCTAGCCAGAATTCAGGCCAAGGCGTCCCTGATAGCTATGGGCAAAGGCCCCAAGAAGGAAGAGCCCGAGATGCCACCAAAAGAGCCTGAAGAGGCAA
>JAFGNK010000109.1 GCA_016927055.1 Methanotrichaceae archaeon
GGCTCACCTCGCTGCCCAGCTTCCAGGACAAATCATGGCCCACGCTCTCCGGCTCAAAGCTCTGAACCACTCCCGACTGGTTGACGATTCCTGTGATGCTGGCCGGTCCGATGTAGCGGTAATTGCTATCATTGTAGGTGATGCTTAAATTGCGGGCGATCCACCTGGGATCATCATCAGGGCTGTTCTTGCTGAGATTTATGGTAAGGTCAAACGTCCTGCAGGCAGAGATCAAAGACGGCACGCCCAATATGGCAATATCGTAATCGGCCTGGTTCACGACAACACAAGTCGCTTCTTGAAAGCAGCTCATCTCAGCACAGCCGGAGTTGTAGCCATCCACGCATAGAGATGACCAATCCACAAAAGAGCCCGCATTTGGCTGGCGCAGGGTATAATTTATCCAAAGAACGTCTCCCTTTTGCAAAGCTCCGCAGGCGTCCTCCAGGAAGGCCAGGCTCTTGCTTGAATTCAGAGTTATGAGAGAGACATTGATGCAGCCGTTGAGATTGAAGGATGCATTGCCAAAGTCGCCTCCGTCGGAAAACGTCTGCCCATTATTCCCCTGCTCAGTAAAGTTGATGTCAGACCATTGCAAAGGCGAGGAATTGTTAAAGATGTAAGCATTGCTGTAGTCTATCAGCCGACAATTTTCCTGCAGAGATGGCAGGGCAATCTTGCCGGAGGAGTTCAACACCGATTCGTTAAAACACTTTACAATGATTGGTAGTGTGGTGTTGGCGGTCAGAGGGCAGCCGCAGCAATCGCTTGAGGCATTTACATAGAGCTCATTGTTAAATACCGCCCCACAACTGCAGTTATCCTGCAATCGAGCCCTGAGACAAATGATCTTGGACCAGGGAAGGGTATTGTTCAGATCCTGATCATTCCAGATGATGCTGTGGTTTTCCTGGTCTATGGCCCCTCCCGCGGCATCCAATACTTCGAAGGCCTGAGGAAAGCGATCCACGATAATGTTGCCCGGCAAAGAACCCGGGCAGGAACTGCCGCATTGATAATCTACGGTCAGGGTGTAGTTCACGGTCTCGCCGAGATACAGGCTATTGTTGCCGCTATTGCTGCTCTTGCTCACGGAGATTGAAGGAGCGCTTCCCGGGTCCATGGAGTAAGCTACCTGGTATAAAGGGGGAAACCATTCATCTCCGCAGTCGTCGTAATAACGAACATTAACATTGAAGACTCCGCTGGTGCCGGATCTATCACACATCTGGTAAGGCATGGCAAAATCAAAGCTAATATTTTTGCAGCTTTTTGCCAGTATGCACTGCCAATCAATGAGGCTTCCTAAAATAAAAGTATGATTCTCTTCAATGTATTCTGCGCCGGAGACATTTGTGATGGCATATGGGGCATTGAATTCGGAAAATACCATATGGACCGCTGTTGCATTGCCGGTCCCGATGTTGGTGATATTGACATTTACATGGGTCTTATTGCAGTAGGGGACGACAATGGAGGAAGGATCGAAGGTATAATCCAGATCAGGCTCTTTAGGAACAAACTTTATGCTGCCCTTGGCGTAGGTCTCCTGGCAGCTATTGCTGGCGCAGCCCGAGCTAGTATTCACTAAATTGACCAGATTGCTGCAATTGATCACTTTGAAGCTGGCGTTCACTTTTTTTATCTCGCCTGGATCAATTTTTGGGTAGGACCAGTTGAGACCGCCTCCCGGAGAGTCAAGGCTTATGAGCTGTAGGCCACTAGACGGCGAATCGTTTACCAATACATTGTAGGCCGGACCTGTGCCCTGGTTTTCAATATTTATGGTCCAATTGACTCTATCCCATATGCCGGCCTCGATTACATTGGGATCTTTAGTGATCTTCAAGAGCCCCTGATTGACCATTATGGATGGGGAGGAAAAGGGCCGGGCAGATACGCCGCTGTAGAGGGCAAAAACCAGCAGCCTCTTTCCCGATGGCGCAGCGCAGCCTGCCTTAAGATTGAACTGTATTTTGAGACTGTCGCCATTTCCAAGCAACCAGGTACTATTGGTCCAGTTGAGGTACTGCCCGGATATGATCGGTTCCTCTACAGAAATATTGTTTATCGGATAAGAGATGCGAGTGCTTCCTGCCTGGTAGGCGAATCCCTCCGGGATGGTGACATTTATTGCTATATTGCCCGCCAGCGGATCGGTGTTGTTGGCATAAACCGCAAATTGCGAAGAATTGCAGATGTCCACCTCAGAGGGGGTGGCAGCGTTAAGCGTCAAGACCCCCATGGCTCCGGGAATAGCCGAAATGAGGACAAATAGCAGGAAAACGGCTTTTATAGGCCCAAAAAGCGGATTTATGCGATCCAGGCAAACCGAAATCGGATTATCAAAATTCATGGTTTTACTTTTTAATAAATGATTATCTGCCAGGCCGAGCCGGGTAGATCTACTTTCAGGCAGGCATCTATCCAATACTCCCTTCATATTTTTGTTCCCCAAATGAACTGTTTTCATTATAGTATAAATAGTTTTTTAAAGTAAATAAATGACTGCGCGGGTATTAATTGAATAAATTAGGTGGGCAGGTAAATTAAAAATACTATTTGATAAAAATTGTTATTTGGCCCAAAGAATGCTCCCTGAAATGCCCTTGAGCTAAATCCAGAGGATAGCTATGCATGGAGAAACAAGGGCACAGAGCTCTATTATCAGGAAAGGTACAAGAGGCCTTGAATTGCTACGATAAGGCTCTCAAGATCGATCCTGATTTCACCGAGGCCTGTAATGATAAATGCAGTGTTCTTTGAAAGAGCTTGGTCGAAACCTTGGGGCAGAGGATGCCTTTAGGAGTGCAAGTAGGAAACAGAATCTATGAGGAGGCCAGAAATAACCGGCCTCCTGTGCCTTAAAACCAGCTATGGCTCATGATACTAAACGATTCAGAGATCCAGTCGCTGAACGCTTTCTGAGATATTCACTTATTCCTTGAACAGGTAGGACATATTCTCGGCTTTTGGCCGGCTTTGCCGGCATTATCCGCATCCACTTCATCTGTCCCTTGCGAGGCTGCACCACCCTGTATCACGGATTCATCGATATCGATTCCAGGGTGAATGTCTTCCAGTTCAGGCTCCGGATCGGAGAAATCATCTACAATTTCACATACCTGATTGCTCACCACACATACTGTGAAGTTGCCGTTGGCTGTGACTACCTCACCGCATGCTGTAGCAAAGTTGCAGACATTGCAGGTGCAATTGTTGCAATCTGCACATTCGAGGCTGTAAGGCCCTTTGCTGGTGGTGTAAGACGGGTTAGCGTCGTCCAGATCGATGTTTTCCGCCACCAGACCCAGTATTGAGTCGGTAATGGTGACATTTTGCAGGGTTATTCCTGTACCCTGAGTCACGATATAAGTGTAGGTTGTCTCACCGGAGTCGGTGTCACTGCTCTTGGTCAGGCTGAGATATTCTGTATCGCACCTGGTCTTAAGCAGCATCTCGAAGCTGGCGAGCAGATTTGCCTGCCTTCGGATAAGGTCCTCATAGCTGCCAAGGAAGCCAATCCAGGTCTCCTTTAATTCCCCATCATTCTCTATCGTCTGCTGGAAGTGCAGCCAGTCCTCGAATTTAGTGTATAAAACAACCTCGTACTTCAATCTGGCTTCAAATCGATCCAATAATTCCTGTTTTTGTGAAGGAGAAACATTGCAGTACCCCCTCTTGAGCAGATCTTCATTGCTGGAAAGCACCATGGCTTCCCTGCGTATAAGATCTTCAAAGCTCTCAGTCAGACTGATCTTCTCTTCGTCGCTCAGCGTAGACCAATTATAGCTAACCAGATCCTCAAAGCTGGCCAGCCCCTGCTGCTGCCTATCAGCCAAATCATCGAAGCTGTCCAGGAACTGATATTGATAATTATAGCCCGAATCAGCCAGGGTTGAGTTCTTTAGAAGGTTCTCGAAACTGCCGATCAGCACTGTCTGGCTCCTGAGAAGATCTTCGTAGCTCTTCATCGATTCGTAGGTCGCAGCATGGCATGATCCGGCCAGAGCACATGCTACGACCAGGATGCCAATAAATAAGGTGGCTGTCCAATCCCCCTTTCTTTTCATTAATCTTCCTCCAAATATTTAGCCCATTATGAAACTTAGTTCTTTTGTATATATATTTTTCTAAAGTACCGGCTTCGCGCATAAGAATAATTAGAGCGTGTTATTGATGATATAGTGAACAAAAAATATATTATTTATAGAATTGAGGTGATAGTTATTTTTATAAGATATTCTGTTGATGATCGGTCGATAAGTAGAGGAGAATCATTTCCTGGAAAATGCCTTTGATTTTTCCATATCATTAGCCATAATTTACACCAAATCCAGTAGAGACTTTGCCGAATCGTTAATAAGAAGGATAAATTCGATATACTATTTAATATTTTAGCTTCTGATGAAACGTTTAAATCTATGAAGGTTGTTGATGCTTTTATCTGCCTCGTGATAGGAGTAGTAGTGGTATGAATCTAACATGCAGCCTTCGAGTTGGTATTGCTGTCGGCCTTCTACTGATTTCACTTTGCATAAGTTGTTTGGGTGAAGTGCAGGAGAACTCCCGCCAGGCCCATATCAATCCGCTGCCTGATTCTCTATCCGAAACACCAAATAATTCCCTGCCCGAAACTCTAGCCGAGATTCCACCTGAAACACCATCAAAAACCTTGAATGAGATCCAGCCAGAGAGCCTCCCCTATTGCAAGCTAATGGAGGATCTTCGCGACTTATACTCCGGCGAAATTCTATTAATAAACCAGTCCCCCCAGATTCAGTTAAGTGATACTGTTCTTTCCGCAGATAGGCAATCGATTGGACAGCATATCCACACCCTGAGCGAATATGAGAGCCAATTGAGATACAGAGCTGTGCGTCTGGCTCAATTCGAAAGCAGATTAACGGAAGAGTGGCCTGAATTGAGCCTGGAAGAACGAGTCAGCTTAACTGAGAGACTGGAAGAGCTGCTGAGGGTGCAGGCCTCCCGTCTCTATTACTTCCAATCTCAATTGAAGAAGAAATACTGTCTCTTTCCTATTCGCGAAAAAAATAAGTTCGTAAATAGCTTTGAAGATCTACTGGATCGGGAAGCGGACCTTCTTCAGGGATTTGAGGATTTTCTGCATCAGCTGCAAGATGCCCCACAAGACGATCAGATAGAACTCCTGGCAAGCTTTGAAGATCTGATCAGAAGACAGGCCATTCTCCTGGATGCTTATGAGGATTTTTTAAAAGTAAACTGCAACGTATTAAGAATTTATAAATATGTTAACAGGTGCGGCGTTTACCGAGCAGGCCAGAATATCACTTATACCTATGTGATTAAAAATACCTGCAATTGTTCCATAGACGGCATTGCGATCGTAGATAGCCGGCTGGGCCTAATTGTTGGAGACATCTCACTGGGGCCACATGAAAAGAAGTCCTTTAATAAATCCACGGTTTTAAATTACCCACCCGGCACGACGGTATGCAACACGGCCAGAGCATGGGGGATTGACCCCAATAATTTCACGATTATGAGAGAGAGCAATGAGGTCTGCATTCGGATGGCATCTCCAGCTACGAACCGGGATTCCCTGGAATTGGGCAATCAAAAAGCCCTGGCTATAGCCTCCGACCCCGCGGCGGCTGAAAATTCCATATTGATTAAAAAGAACCAGAAAAGCAAATGCTGCGAGAATAAGGATTCCGCCAACCTGATGGCGATCCATGTGGGAGATCAATTGGCTGCTGCCCATAGAAGTTCCAAAGCATCCAATAATATTAAGATCGTTTCCAGCCAGCAATAAACATCCTAAAATTCTTATTTTTAGCTTTCTTTTATCATAAAAAAACTAATATGATATTCGACCTCCCCGACTGATGGAAATTCAGGATTCCATTATTATTAATAATTTAAATTAGAGAAAGGGCAACCTTTATACGGTATTGTTGGTATTTCACCAAGAATGTAAGAGATCGTTAAGGAGAATACCAGATTAACATGGGCAATAGCTTTGATCTTGACGAAGTGGATAGAGGCATTCTTCATCATCTCCGGCAGAATGCACGCATGAGCCTGCAGGAGATGTCGAGAAAGTCCGGCATCTCTGACGCGACGATACAATTTCGGCTCAAGCGCATGAAGGCCAATGGGGTTATAGAGCGATTCACCATTATGGCCAGTCCGGCTGCCACGGGCCATGTCGTGACCGCGATTATGCTTGTGCAGACAGATGCAGAAAGACATGACAAGGTGACAATTGACCTGGCGAAGATCCCAGAGATAACTGAGGTCTATGGGATACTGGGGGAGTACGACCTCTTCCTGAAGGTCTGGTCCAAAAGCCTTGAGGAGCTGAACGCCCTCATAAACGATCGCATAAGATCGATTGACGGCATTGAAGACCTGCATGAAATTGTAGTAGTAAAACGAGCAAAAGATAAAGCGCCTCCGGTTTAGAGGTTGAAAATGGAAAATTCCTGGAGCATCAAAGAGAAGATAAAGGATTTGGGCCTAATACGGGCAAACGGGGTGAGCCAAAGGCCGGGCAAAGCAGGAAAGGCGGAAATCCTCTCATCAACAAAAAAAGGCGCTAAACCCGATATTTTAGACCTTCCTGACCCCCTGCAGCCTTTTATAGGCGAAAAGCCCCTGGAAAAGCCAAAAATCACCATAATAGATTACGATGGACAGCAATATCATGAGGCCGAGGTCAGAGAGGTAGGGGAGTGTTTCAGGTTCAAAGATAAGCCCTCTGTAACTTGGATAAACATTGACGGCTTGCATCAGATGGACGTCTTAGAGAAACTCGGCTCATGTTATGGAATCCATCCTCTGGTTATGGAAGACATCCTGACAGATCAGCGTCCTAAAATTGAAGATTATGACGATTATATATTCATCGTGCTCAAGATGCTCTATTATGATGAGAATGGAGACAATAAAACAGACGACGAAGAAGATGAAGACGATCTGGGGGATTCCGATTTAGATATGGATCAGGTGAGCATGATCCTCGGCCCTAATTTTATAATATCCTTTAAAGAAAAAGAAGTAGATGTATTCAATCCTCTGCGAGATCGGCTGCGAACGGCCAAGGGCAAAATAAGAAAGCAAGGCGCAGACTACCTGGCCTATTCCATGATTGACGCTATCGTGGACCACTATTTCTTGATTATGGAAAAGTTAGGTGAGCGATTCGAGGAACTGGAGGATGCGGTTGTATCTGATCCGGAGCCCGGCATTCTTCCCACAATTTATAATCTGAAGCGAGATATGCTGTTCTTGAGAAAGTCTGTCTGGCCTTTGCGAGAAGCCATCAGTAAGATGCAGAGGACAGATTCGCCTCTCGTGTCGGAGGCGATCAAGATCTACCTGAGAGATGTTTACGACCACACCATTCAGGTGATCGAGAACATCGAGACCTTCCGCGATATGTCCGCCTCGCTGCTGGAAACATACCTCTCTAGCCTGAGCAATAAATTAAATGAGGTGATCAAGCTCCTGACCATCATCTCCACCATATTCATTCCCCTCACATTCCTGGCAGGGCTGTATGGGATGAATTTCAGGTTCATGCCGGAGCTGCAGTCTCCCTGGGGCTACCCGGCGGTTTTGATATTGATGCTGCTGGTAGTAGTGATAATGATGGCCTACTTCCGGAAGAAAGAATGGATCTAATTTTAGCACTTACTCTATAAATCTATTTCGCTTTGCAATGACCTTGAGTCATGAGCAGAGAACTCAAATATTCTTACCGCTCAGTATCTTTTCGTAGCGCTGCACAATTCTCTCCAAAATATCCATGTCGTAGGGCTGGTGGGCGGGCACCTGAATATCCGCCTCTATTCCAGCAGAGTCGGGTGCGACAGACAGGCCGTCCTCCTGCACAGGCAGGCGCAGGTCGCGGGCCATCTCTTCGATCATGGGCGTGAGCGGCTTGATCGGCCGGGCGGTTTTCGCCCTCTGCCGGAATCTCTTGAGGAGCGAATCCACCTCGGCGGCTAGCGGCTCGATATCCCCTGCCCCGGCTTCCTGGCAGATTCTCTCCGCGCTCTCTTTGAGCTGGGAGAGGGTGCGCACGCCCGCCTCCAGCATCTGGCCGGTGTAGTGCTCTTTCACCCTTTCGGCGTAGCCGGGGGCCAGCACGAGAAGCTCAATTTCTTTTAAGCGCTCCAGGTCCTCCGCCTCGGGCTTGTAGGGATTTACCACTATGTAGTCCAACGCAAGGCGGAGAGCCAGGCTCTCGAACATGGGAGAGACGCCCACCAGCCTCTTGTCCTTGAGAAGAGCTCTTCTAATGGCCTGAGGATTGCTGGAGCTTATGCCGAAGTAATCAGCAAAGCCGGGCGTGGTGGTGAGCAGCTTGGTGCGGCTGAACTTCTCTGCATTGATAAGGCCCCTTTCCACCAGCTCTTTCACGTGATCATAGCTCTTGTTGCCCCGGATCTCCACCAGATGGCTCTGCTTGATGGGCTGCTTGTAAGCGATAATGGCCAGCGTTCTGATGAGAGGAGCCTCGATCTCCTTGGGGGCAAAGGACAGAACCCGGGCGGCCAGGCCGAAGCGAACCTGCATGGAATAACCCTCGCCAATGCTCTTGATCTCGATGCCAGAGCCGCGGGCGACGTATTCCGTTGCCAGGTCGTCCGCCAGGGCCCGCGCCCGCTCCTCAGATAGGCCGGAGAGATTGGCCAGCTCCTTGGGAGAGAGGGTTCTGCCCGAGGCGAAGAGGGCGGCTTCGATAACGGCTTTGGCATAGGAATCTGAGGTCAAGATAATCCTGGAAGCTGTCCTCATTAAAAGGGTTTAAGGTTACGCTAGGAACATTCTTTGTGAAGGTCTCTGCCAGGAAAAAGTCCACTGGGCATAAGATCTACTCCACTGCGCAACTTTCATAAATCATGCAAAGCCTATATTTCTTCAAGAAATATTTCTATAGGAAATTTTGATGGTGGAGTGGGTTAGAGATGATGAAAAGGATCTCAGGAATACTAAGCAGATTCATGCTCTTGATAATAATTCTTTTGACAGTTCAGAGCGGATCCGCATCTGATTATCCCGACTTTGTGGGATATGTAAATGATTATGCTCATCTGCTTTCTGCGCCTCAGGCATCTGCTTTAAACCAGGAGATACGAGATTTCGACAATCGCACTACAATTGAGGTTGCAGTGGTCACAGTAAATTCCATTGGCAGCGAAAATCCGCAGGACTATGCGGTCAATCTTGCCAATTACTGGGGAGTTGGAAAGCGAGACAAGAATAACGGCATAATCTTTTTGGTCGCCATGCAGTCTCATGACATATGGATCGAGGTTGGCCCTGGTCTCTCAGGCCAGTTTAGCAGCCGTCAGGTTCAACAGATCGTAGATGACGTCATCATCCCTCAATTCCGGGCTAACCGGCCGGGTCTTGGCGTTATCAACGGGGTCCACAGCATCATTAGCCATTTCCAGGGACCAAGCACCCCGCAGACTCTGCCGATTGCTGCGTCTTCCAAGGACAGGGACCTTGGAAATCCCAACTTTTTTAGGCTCGCTGCATCTGTGCTTCTCCTGGCGCTCCTGGGCATACTCTCAGCACTGGGCTTCACCAGGCGGTCCCAGGCAAAGAAAAACAATGCAAGAATTAACGATTTTAAAACGCTATACAACGATTTGGTGGACAGAGAAGCAGCAGCCCTTGAAGCACTTAAAGAGCTGAAGGCAAATTATGTGCCGTCCGTATGGAAGAGCGCTGAAGAGGCATTTGGCCAGGTAGATCACGAAAGGCTGGAGCTGGAGCTACTAGGCGCAGAGAGGACCACCAAGGGAGGATTGATCTCTGCCTATGCCGCCCAGTCTCGGATAAATGATCTGGAAAGCAGCTTCGAGAAGGCCCAAAAAAATGCAGATGCTCCGATAAGCAAGCTCGCCGAGGTAAAGAGTGCAAAACAGGAATGTCTTGCGATACTGGCAGGGCTTGATGCTGCTCTCTTGCAGGCGGAAAAGGAGACAACTGGCGAGCAGATTTCCATGACCACCAGGATGAACCTGGTTACGGCGCGATATGTTCATCAAGAGGCATTGTCTCAGGCAGAGAAACCTGCCCGCACTGTGGATTGGATTGTCCTTTTAGAGCGGCTGGTCAGGCTTCGGAATACTGTTGAGCAGGTCAGCGAAGATGCTGTGCGAGATAGGGCAATCGCCGAAAAGATTCGAGGACAGAATCCCGATGAGATGCTTGCCAGGATGAAACAAACTTTAGATTCAGCAGAAAAGACCCTGGGAAAGTCAAGCGCTGCCAAATGGGATATGAAAGCGGCCAGAGCTGAATACGATAGGGCGCAGGAGTACCGTTCGGGAAGGCTGAATACAATTGATCTCTATTTGATGATGACCAGAATCGACAACAACGTCCAGCAAGGCCATCAGCATAAAGAGAGAGCGGCGGAGGTAGCCCGCCAGATGGCCGAGGATCTGGCTCGAGAGAGAGCCACCGCTTTGAAAGATGACGGATTTGGCTTCTTTGGATCGGGTGGCTTCGGAGGCGGGAGCATGGGCGGAGGAAGCGGCGGAGGAGGGAAGTGGTGAGTGCAGAGGTTTGGAAATGCCATTTCTCTTTTTTGGGGATGGATTAGGCGCAATAGTAAATAATAGAAAAGTAGTAGGGAGATGAAGTGATAATAATATTAATAGTATTAACAATAATAGCATTGAATAAGTAAAAACAGATATCAAACGCCCATTAGATAATATTTTAAATTATTAAGCATTATATCTAGGTAAATTACATATGGGGGTTAAGATATGGTTAGCATAAGAGACATTCCTGCAGAGCTGCGCTGGGATATTGCCGCCAGGTCTGCAACTGCGATGAGCTTTGCCTATGCAGCCTCCTTTGATAAGGCTTTTGGCGATAAGGCCGATGAGATCGTCAGGCAGATATGGATCGAGGGCGAAAAAGAGGCAAAGGGCCTGGCGGAAAAGCTGGCTTTGCCCGTGAAAAACGCCAGTGAGATGGATGAGACCTGGGGGCTGCTCTCATTGATTCTTTACAGCC
>JAFGNK010000011.1 GCA_016927055.1 Methanotrichaceae archaeon
GAAGCATAAGCATTTTCAAGATACCGGTAGCCATTATATCGTTATCGCCATATCGATGCATATATCGCTGTTGGTTATTTTTCCATTAGGTTATTCACGCCATCAATGCCTGTATCATTTCTATTTAGACATGTCTATACCGATATATGTACTTTTACCCCTGGATCCGTAACACGGGTTATGAAATTAGACAAACGCAAGATTCATTGGATTATCTGGCAAAAGCAGAAGGGGGTGACTGCAAAACAGATCGCTCTTGATATGAAAAGCATCTCAAGGCTGCACATTTGGCTCATGAAGATGCGAAGAAAAAGAAGCGCAGCAAGTGGGTTCGATACGAACGCAAGCATAGCCTGTCCGCAGGATATATCGATTGGCATGAATCTGGTTGGTCAGAAATCCCCAGTTATGGCAATGAAATTTCCCCAGGTATACTTATAACTCTTCCATTTTGCAGTTCTGGCTCGATTAGCGACGTTTTTGCCTCGATTGTTTCTTCACAGGGTCCCAAAAATTTTCGGCTTCGTAGGCGTATATGAAACCAATTCCCCCTGTAAAGAGGCGGACAATACATCTGAATTCCACTCCGGCCAGCGGTCGATGGAGGACATCGCCTCCCAAATAGTGCCGGCATCGACTGCAACCTGGATCTCACCGGATGCAATAACCGGGGCCCTTTCATTGAAAGGAAAGATATAGAAATAGGAAAAGAATAGGAAACAAACACAGAAACAACAAGAGAACTCAGGTTTGAAAAGCTAATAAAACTAATAGGAGAATGTGGAATGAAGAATTTAATAATTTCAGCTTTAATCCTCTTTGCACTGGCATGCAGCTCTCTGTCACTGGAACCTATTGAGATCAGCCATGAAAACGGCATGACAATTCTGGCCAACTTCACCAGCACTTCAGCCAACCAATCGGATATGGATGCCAATGCCACTATTAATCAAACCAACCAGACGCAGATCAACAACTCAACTAATGGCTCAACCAGTGAATCAACCAATGATACTGATACAGGCCTGTGGAGTTGGGGAAAAATTCCCATTGGCTACGAATTGAACCAGAACGGAAGCCTGACCAAATTGGCCAATCAAGAATGGAAACCAAGCATCTGAAGAGGTGGATGAGATGATGCCGCAGCGCAGCAAGGGCGCGGGATGGATGCTATTAGCTGCCGTCATCGCTCTCCTTTTAGGATGGCATTTTTTTTCAGAGAGCACATCCGCCTTAAACGACAGAGATTGGGCAGTATCCGAGGACGGAGTATTGGAGTACAAAGTCTCCATGCCCCAATATTATCTGAGCCCGCCCGAAGATGATGGCAACAGCACACTTTCAGAAATTCAATTCCAGAGCCGTGATGCGAAAATTGCAGCGCTCCTGAGAATCCCCCAGCCGAAACCTGATGCCGATGGACAAAATAGAAGCGTTCCCGGCATTGTGCTCTTGCCGGGCGCCACCGTCAGCAAAGAAGCGGAGCAGAAGCTGGCCAGGCACCTGGCGGATCTGGGCTATGCCAGCATCACTCTTGACCAGAGAAATCTGGGGGGCGTCGATGCAAAAGGAGATCTGCAGATGTTTTTAAGGGGCGAAGAGCCTACCGAGCACAAGATGGTTTATGATGCTCTGGCCGCAGCCAAGATAATGCGCGCCCAGCCCGAGATCGACCCGGAGGGCATCATATATGCCGGAGAAAGCAACGGTGGTCGCTTTGCCATCATGGCCTGTGCCCAAGACCCGGCAGCCAAAGGCGTTTTGGCCATCAGCACCTGCGGATACGGAACTGATGCCGCCATCGCCTCGCAGGGTGTGACGGATCGGGATCTCATTCGCTTCTACAGGTCCATCGACCCCGAGACCTACCTTAGCATGATTGCTCCCCGCCCGCTGATCATGATCCATTCCCGCAATGATACCATCATACCTTACCAGATGGCAGAGCAAACCTATGCCCGGGGAATGCAGCCCAAGAGCTTGCACACGGTCGGATGCACCAGGCATGGATACTGCGAAGAGATGAGCGGGGCGACGGAAGAAGAGCTGAAGAGCATGGTCTTGTGAATTGACTCATGTGCGGAAATGCTGCTGGCCAGGGGGATGTCGCGACCTACATTATCTTGCCCTGATTTCCTGTGGCAATCCACTGTGAGGGGCCAACGGGGGCTAGGGATCTATTACCAGCAGGGAATCTGTTAGCTGAGAGCAGCTCTTCGGGCCAAAGGAATAATTTAGCAATGGCCTGAGAAAGGTTGCTCCACAAGCTACCCCAGGTGCACGCAGCAGATGTGGCCAAGCGGGACGCCCGCTGCCTGAAGGTCGAAAACCTCATTTTTGAAAAATTAAACTTAAGTGCAAAAAAAATTAGAAAAATCTACTTCAAAGTCCTGTCAAAGAAGCTCACCATCTGCCAGAAGGCATCCCCAGCTGCGAAGCTTTCCGATAGCTGGCCATCCTTGATCATGAAACCGTGCGGCTCTCCTTGATAAACCTTCATCTCAAAGTACTTACCGGTGGCATTCAACTCTTCGGCATAGCGATAGATATCCGAGATCTTGCTGGGCACATCATAGGTTCCATGAATTATCAGCATGGGATCGTCAAGCAGTGAGACGGAGTCGGCGGGCATGGACTGATTTAAGAAGCCTCCCGAGTAGGGGAAACCGTACCAGGCTACTCCCGAGTTGAAGGTGTCATTCATCTGGGGCAAGAATAGCATGGTGTACCTTCCCCCAGCGCAAAATCCGGTCAAGCCCATCATATCGGAATTGACATCTGCTCTCTCTTTTAAGAAGGCCGAACAATTCTCAATGAGCCGGCCAACCGTCTCATCACCGGGAGTCTTGCTAAAGTTCTGCCACTGGGGAGCAATGACCACATAGCCTTCTCCAGCGAACTGGTCCGCCAGGGTCAGGTAGCCCGGCTCGAGGCCATTAAAAGAGTGGATCATCACCACACCAGGCCACTTGCCTTCTGCCGCGGGAGCGACCAGATATGCGGGAAAGGTCATGTTCCCACTGGAAATATTTACGCTCTCGCTTCTCACCTGGCTTGCAGCAGAATCCTCTTCATTCTTATCCATCTGGGCGCAACCTGAGATCGCTACCAGGACGATCATCAGCAGATACAGCACCAATTTGCTCATACTTTTTTACCTCCTGCGAATTAATGTGAAAACTCTGATTGAAATTCAAATCAGTGCATGACCTTTAAGAGAAGCTCGGCATCTTCTTGGGCGGCGATTTCTATGGCTTCCAGTTCTTGCATCATGGCCCGCCCCGCAGACAGAGAGAGCCCGATCGTTTACTTCAATCGGCCCACCCTCAAGAAGGCAGAGGTAAGCACCCCAATTGGCTTGCAAAGCTATGGAGAGAGACTTTCCTGCCTCAAGAAAACATGAGAAAACTCGTGCTTGGGAGCGAATGGGCAGAGCTTTTGGATGAGTACCTGAGACCAGGGACAGCAGCCTGTTGGCCCTCTGAGAAATCTCTACCCTCATCTGCTCGACCGAAGGGAGCTGGGCCGGGGCGGAAGGCAAAAACCACATCTGTATGAACCTCATGGCCACATCCGTCCGGTTGTTTATCACCGAGTACCACATGCCCCAGACCACCGTGGTATGCTGAACCCATCCTTTCTCCAAAACCTCTCCTTCACCCCGCTCGTCGGCATGCTTGAACTCGCCTTCTACACAGTAAGTTACCACCTCAATCTCCTGGTGGGGATGCAGAGGCCATACTGCCCCAGGCGATATAGTGTCATCGTTAAAGACACGTAGAGCTGCGAAGTTAACAATATTTGAGTCATAATAATCTGCAAAGGAAAAGGGCCAGCATCCGCTAAATGTCCCGTTTTGAATATGACCTTGTGCACGATAAATGCTTTCCGGCGTTCTGATAGTCAGCCTCATAATACAGCCCAGATCTTATCTTAATCCAGTCAACTCTTTGCTTATCCGCCAGAGCCTATCCTGCAGCTTTGGTCGTGGCTCACGGGCGAAGAGCAGGCTGCTTTGCACTCCTCGAAGTACTGGCCGCCAATGCCTTCCACCTCCGAGGAGCAGGCTAAATAGACTGAAGTTCTGGCCCCCTTTTCCGGCGTATCACCAGGATAATCTCCAAAACCCGCCCGGAGCAGCTTGGTTTTTATGACGCATTTTGCGCTCCGGCTCAAATGTCCCGGCATTGTTGATGAGCAGATGTAAACGGTCATGCTCTTCCCGTATCTGTGCCGCCAGCCTTCTTACCTGATCCTGGGAGGAAAAGTCGGCAATGTGAAGATGCAAGCGATCGCTTCCGGTTATGCGACAAAGATCACGCAGCACAGCTTCCCCTTTTTCCGGATTGCGACCGTGCAATAGCACCGTGGCCCCCTTGCGGGCCAGCTCTAAGGCGGTGGCCTTGCCGATTCCATACGTGGATCCGGTGACCAGAACAACCCTTCCATTCATCAACACCATCAGATCATCCTAGCAGATTGTCCTATCAGAACGTTATGATCTCGATATTTTATTTTCAGATATAGAGATTATCCAATTATGCATCTCGAATCCAAAAAGCACGATTACATAATATTATCGATGTTAATGCTATTTAAAAAATTTGGTGCTTTTGCCAATTAAGATTTTACCTGAATGAGACCTGAATACTGCTGCAAGGCAAACAGCAAACTACTTAAAAAATAGACACCCATATATTACCGAAGGCAGGTAAAATAATTGAACGTTTGAAGGAGAAACATGACTGAAGGAGAACCCATAAGGCTAAAGGTTTCCGAGGCCAATCAGGGCGATGTAGGAAAAGGCATAGTCAGGATCGGCGAGGATTTCCTGGAGAAAATAGGCGCACGTCCCTTAGATGTGGTGGAGCTGGCGGGCTCAAGGCCCACTGCCGCCCTGGCTGTCAGTGCCTATTCCCAGGATCAGGGCTTGGACATGATCAGGATGGACGGCCTGATCAGATCCAATGCCGGAACGAGTATAGGCCAATATGTGGAGGTCAAAAAGGCGGTCTGGAGCGAGGCCAAGCATGTAACGCTAGCCCCCGTCACGCAAGGGATGCAGATCTTTGCCCCCGGAGACGTCCTCACCAAGGTCTTCAACGGCCGGCCGCTCATAAGAGGTGATATCATCTCCACCACCAGTGTCCGAAAACCGCCCACCGACTCCATGGGCCGGGAAACAATGTTTGAGGAGATCTTCCGCGGCTTTTTGGGGGCTCAAGCCTTTGGACTGGGCGAGATCAAGCTGCGAGTGGTCTCCACCAGCCCGGGAGGAATTGTCAAGATCACAGAAGGAACCGACATTGAGCTTTTGCCTCAGGCCGTGGAAACTCAGGAGCGCTCCGTGCCTTCTGTTGTTTACGAAGATATCGGCGGCCTAAAGCCGGTTATAACCAAGGTCAGGGAGATGATTGAGCTTCCCCTCAAGCATCCCGAGCTCTTTGACCGCCTGGGCATTGATCCGCCCAAGGGCGTTCTCCTGCACGGGCCGCCCGGAACCGGAAAGACCATGCTCGCCAAGGCCGTGGCCAATGAGAGCGACGCCTACTTCATAAGCATCAACGGCCCGGAGATCATGTCCAAGTACTACGGCGAAAGCGAGAAGGCGCTGCGGGATTTGTTCGAGGAGGCGGAGAAGAACACCCCCGCCATCATCTTCCTGGATGAGCTGGACTCCATTGCCCCCAAGCGCGGCGACGTCACTGGAGAGGTGGAGAGGCGCGTCGTGGCTCAGCTCTTATCCCTCATGGACGGCCTGAAAGAAAGGAAGAACGTAATAGTAATCGGCTCCACCAACCGTCCCGAGGCTTTGGATATGGCTCTACGCCGGCCGGGCAGATTCGACAGGGAGATCGAGCTTGGCGTTCCCGATATGGAAGGCCGCATGGAGATATTCCAGATCCATACGCGCGGCATGCCCTTGCACGAGGATGTGGTCCTGGAAGACTTTGCCAAGAGAACCTACGGCTTTGTGGGCGCGGATATCTCCGCCGTAGGTCGGGAAGCGGCCATGAATGCCCTGCGCCGCATCCTTCCTGAGATAGATCTGGAAGAGCCGACCATTCCCAAGGAGATCCTGGACCGGCTCATTGTGCAAAAGGACGACTTTGAGGCGGCCTTGCGAGAGGTTTCCCCTTCCGCTATGAGGGAGATTTTGGTTGAGGTTCCCAATGTCAGCTGGGAGGACATTGGGGGGCTGGAAGCCGTCAAGCAGCTTCTTGTGGAAGCGGTGGAGTGGCCGCTTCGAAACGCCGAGAGCTTCCGCCGCCTGGGAATTGAGGCTTCCAAGGGTATCCTGCTTTACGGACCGCCGGGCACAGGCAAGACCATGCTGGCCAAGGCGGTGGCCAATGAGAGCGAGGCCAACTTCATCACCGTCAAAGGATCTGCGCTTCTCTCCAAGTGGTACGGCGAGAGCGAGAAGAGAGTGGAAGAGATCTTCCGAAAAGCAAGGCAAGTGGCGCCGGCCATAATCTTCCTGGATGAGCTGGACGCGCTGGTGCCCATGCGCGGAGGAGGCGCAGGAGGCGAGCCGCATGTCACAGAACGCGTCGTAAACCAGCTCTTAAGCGAGATGGACGGCCTGGAGGAGCTGCGCGGTGTGGTGGTAATTGGGGCCACCAACCGGCCGGATATCATCGATCCGGCGCTGCTGCGGCCGGGACGCTTTGACGAGCTGATTTTAGCCCCGGTACCGGACAAGGAGTCCCGCCGGAAGATCTTCGAGGTGCACCTGAAAAAAGCGCCTCTGGCGGACGATATCAACATCGACGAGCTTATCGGCCAGACCGACCAGTATACGGGAGCAGACATTGCTGCTGTGGTGCGCAAAGCGGGACGCCTGGCTCTGCGTGAGGATATGGCAGCAGAGAAAATCGGCCAGAAGCATTTCCTGGAGGCTTTACAGGACATAGGGCCGTCAGTCACTCCGGACACCATGAAGTATTATTCCAAACTGGGAACGGAGCTAAGAAAGAAAGCCTCCCGAGAGGTGGAGCGCGGGGATATATACGCCTGAGGGGGCTTTCTGGGCTCCATGCCCCCAATTTATATTTTTTATACTGGCGGGATGAGCTTAGGAAGAATAAGATGGACAAAAACATCCCTAAGTGAAAATCGCTTGACAAAGGGTGAAATGCAATGACCTCATTGTTTTTAGAGGGGAAAACATGAGCGACCAGATGAAGCCGGTTCGTGAGAAGATAATAGATA
>JAFGNK010000110.1 GCA_016927055.1 Methanotrichaceae archaeon
CTTATTAAATGATGTATATCGACAACATGATTAAATCGTATTTATAACGATTGTTCTGTGAAAGTTATCCTAACCGAAGACGCATGAATTACCCTCTCGATTTGGCAAGCCTTCGATTATGATATGATTGCAATCGGAATAATTGTAATTAGGGTGGTGACATCAACCTATTATAATTAGTGAGCATGATGCCCATAGAGAAAATTGCTTGGGAGTGGTGAGGATTATGGGCTGCTTTGAAGATTTCATGGATTTCCGAGAAGAGGTTGATAAGATCAAGGGGAAGGATCGGGCGAAAGAAAGAGCCAAAAGTATGCCTGTGCCCTGCCCATGCAAAGACAAAAGCCCCGAGTGATCTTCCAGCCCTATGAAAAATAACTGCTTTGGCCGCTTCCAATTTATTTTCGGCCGGTAAACCTGGCTCTGGTCTGGTACACATCTTCGTTTGCCGGACTCAATCCATTTTGGGACACATTTACCCAGAGATGCAGATCCCTGTACGGGCTGGTAAAGTTTCCCTCTTTGTAGAGCAAAAACTCCAGCTTCTGGCTGTCTCCGGTCTGATTGAGAATGTAGGTTACTGGCTTTTCCCAGGTCTCATTATGGGGGAGCGTCAGATTCATGCTCATTACAGGATAAACCAGCTTGAAGCCCTCCCTGAAATTGTCTTTAATGATAGTGTTATTCACTGGTGTATTGTTCAGGGAAATGCTCACGGTGTAGTTGACCGGCGCATACTCGTGGTTAACCACTCCTACGATCAATGTGCTCCCATTTCCTGCCTGAACGCTTGTCGGGTAGTCGTAGGCTTTGCCTCCCTGCCCCAGGATATAAAACTCCGTGAACTTCTCGCCCTGCTTGGGGGTCACTACTACGTAGACCAGGGCGGCGATGGACAAGAATATGGTTAGTATTAGTATTATAGTCAGGGCCTTATCCAGCCGGCTTTTATCGTCTTCTTGAATTTCCGCCTTCCAGGAGCTAATCGTCTCGCAAAAATGGATGGAGAACCTCTCCTCAGCAGGCAGGTTCATGCGCCGCCAGCGGGCCGCCGCCGCCATGGTTATGGTGAAAATGGCCAGAGAGATGACCACTGGGGTCAGCCTGATTCCCCAGGGTGTGTAGTTGAGGCCAAGGCCAATAAGCGGCACCACTGCGATGCTCAGACCAAAGGATAGAGCCGTCCTTTCGATCCCTTCCAGATCTGCCTTTTTGGGAAAAAGGGCGGCGATGAGAGAGTATCCTGGCACAAAGAGCACCATGAGAAGCCCTAAAGGTATACGCACAGGAAGATCGGACAGTGGTGTTAGAGTAAAGACTAACATTGCCAGCGCTAGAATTGCTGCCGCTAAGAGGTCGGACGGGATGCTTTCTGTTTTTGTAGGCATCACTCAAAGCCCCCCAAATAGCTGGCTCAATAGCCCATTAATCCAGTCTGAGATCATGCTCATAATGCTCTTATCTCTCTCGGGCTTGCCGGAATAGGGCATGCTCTGGTTCTCGGATACGGCAGAAAGGCTGCTCTTGTTGCGGCTTAAGTTGCTGCTCAAATAATTCGAGGGCTGGCCGCTTTTTAGTATAATGTCCTTTTCCCGGCAAACCGTGCAGGCATCAGCCCCCCTCACCAGGCAATACTTCTGCAGGCAGTCCCCTGCCTCCTCGGTGAGAGGCTGTCCTTGGGCAATTATCTTCCAGTACCCGCCCGAGAGCCTCTTTTTGAGGAGCTTTTCTGCCTCGTCGTATTGGCTGTCGTTCTTGATCTCAAGGCCAGTTTCACCGGCATACCACTGTACTGTATCGCGATTGATGCCCACGGGCTTTGCCTCTTGCTTTTCTGCCAGTGTCCCATCAGTACCTGACCTACTTGTCCCACTTGCCCCATTTTTACTATTCGATGCTTTGTTTCCACTAGCCGCGTTTTCATTCCATCCGTTGGCTTCGGCCAAGGTCGAGGTAGGGGCAGAGCCTGCATCTCCCAGGCGGATGGTCTTCGCGTCCCCTGCCCCTTGTATGCGATAATCTCCCGAGGGAACTCCTGAGGTATCGATGATCAGCTTGTATTTGCCCTCCGGGTCTGCCTGCACCTGCGTTTGGGCCTGGACATTTACGGGAACTACTGTCGATCCGGGCAAGGCTTTGCCAAACATCTTCAGGTTGTATCTGCCGGGCGGTACATCTGCCTGAGATATGCGGGCCGTCCCGCCGCTGGCCTGAAAGCTCTTGGTGATCCAGATGCCAATCTTCACTCCTGCATTGAAATCCTGCACGTTTTTTGCCGATACAGTGAAGCGGTTGGGCTTCTGGGGAACCTCGACAGTGGTCTCATATTTGTACTCGCCTCCCGTAACAGGCAAATTCATGGTGAAGCTGGATTGGAAAGAGAGCTCTTCACCAGGCTGGGCCGTGCCGGTTAGTGTTACATCTTGCCCTGGTGATGGATTTGCCGGAGACAGCTCAAAGGCAAAGCCAATGGATATAAAAATATAAATAAAAACTGCAGCTAGGATGAATATCCACTTTGCGTCCTGGCATCTGCCTGCTCTTCCCGGCAATTTGTCCCTTCCTTTGGCTTTATTTCGTTTCCTCATTGGTCGCAAAGCTCTATCTCATCAAAGCTAAATGATCCGTTCAAGGCCTTAGCATTGACTTTGTAGCTGCCGGAGGGAAATCCTGTGGTGTTGATGACCAGATTGAAGGGCCCATTTATGACGAGCTTCTTGGTCACAGACATCATGAGATCAACCTGCGTTTCATTTTCCGCAGCGTCGCCGAAGATCTTAACATGATAAGACCCCTTCGGCGAGATGAGATCGGTATCTGCTCTGGCCGTTTTGGAATCGTCAGCTGGAAACTGAGTGCTGATCCAGGTGCGCTGCAAGTTCCCCTGCAGCTTCATGACGCCGATATTGATGTTCTTGACTTTTCCGGCCATGACTGTGAAATTGTTTGGCTTCTTTGGCACAAAAACGCCCGGCATGTTGAGGTCGTATCCCGTTTTAGAGCCCTTTACCTCGACGGGAGTGGATAACGGCGGCATGTTCAGGCCAACTATGTCGTACATGTATCTTCCGGAAAATACAGGAACCGAATTTTTAATGGATATGGTCAAGAGAAGCTCTCCATTGCCCGATCCGGAGAGGTTCTTGTCTGTATTTACAGGGTCTACAAAATCGGTGGCATTATATGGGCCGGTTTTATATGCGTCATCTACCATTGCGCATGGGATCAATCCCGCGGATGCCGATCCCCAGGTGAATGTGAGGTTGCCCAGGCGATAGGGCCCGTTTAGCCTTTTCTTCTCTATCGTCTTGCCGTCAAAGGCTAGCTGCATAACCTGGTAGCCGTCAGCGAAGTTTCTATGATCCGCCGACCACACAACCTCTCGATTATCTCTGTCGTAGAGATATCCAGAGAGGCTGTACTCCCCAGGATACACTATATGGACTCCTGCATCAATTAATAAGTAATCGAATTTTCCGTCTTCATTGATGTCGATGCCCCGGTCGGAGTAGTTGCCCGTCAAATCGGCAAATTCAGATCCCATGGGAAATATCTGGCCGCATGCTGCCGAGCAGCAAATTGCCATGATAACCATCAGGATAAGCAGAGCCTGGTGCAATAGAGTGCCTCCCTTTCCATTGTAAACCCATCTCATATTAGCTGCTATCGCAAAAAAAATTACAGGTTTTAAAACCCTCTTTATGCGGGCTTCTTGCATTCATATTGTCCGGTATTTTGGCAGAATGTGCATCCTTCTGGCAGACCGGGCGTAGTGGAGATCTCCTTGGATATTACAATTTCATTTTTATCTAATTTCGTGGTCAGAGTATTATCCTTTGTCTGGGATGCATCTTGCACAATCAGCGTCTTGCTTCCGTCAGGATCGTAGATCTCTGTGTACTTCTTCAATCCGACCGGCTCGAAGGTCTCCTGCTGGGCGACTGTTCCATCCGGGTTGTAGGTGATGGTCAAAACAGGCCCATTTCCCGCGAGAATGAGTTTTTTGGCCGTGATCTTTCCGGTTGGATCAAATATTTCCCTCAATATATTTCCATCTGTATCTTTATAAATGGTGACATTATAGGTAACGTTCTCTTCGGTCATCTGTTCTTCTGTTACAGTCGATCCCTCTTTATCGAAGTATGCATATTTATCCAGCAGATCGGACTGAACACTTTGCAATCTTGTTTGCAGTTCCTCTAAGGAGGGGCCGGTTTGAGCCCAGGCGGCCTCGGTAAGTGCCAGCAGAGACAGTACCGCCAGGCAGATGATAATTCTTTTAACACTGATCATAAATTCGTACACCTCATCGGAACCTATTCGCCAGACCATCTATATATCTTTATTGAGCAAAGGCCTAGATGACTTCTATCTTGTTTTGTTTTATGCCAAGCAAGCCCTTTGCAGATGAATAGACGGCGCTGGTCAAAATATATTCTCCCTTCTCCCAGGGCTTGTCCGTCATGAGGATAAGATCAACTCCTGGCTGGGGGGACTCCTGCAAGCCCACAGCGCTGTTTTGGGGCAGGAGGGGGAGCATATCCATGAGAAGTTCGGAGGATATCTTGGGTGGGAACGGTAGTAGCAAAGATTTGTCTCCCATGGATAAAATAAGATCCGAGTACTCGCTGGATTCATTTTTTGACAGGCTGAGGCTGATGTTTTCATAGTCTCTTCGCGAGATCATAATGGCCGCGAAGAACTTGCTTTGATTTTCCTGGGCCGTGGTATTCATCTTGACCTGGATGAATGGCTCTTCAGACATTACTTTGTCCGGTGTCTGCAAGATTATTTTTCCTTCTATGATCAGCAAAGGCGCAGCATTGAGCACCTCAGATCTGTTTTCATCAATTACATATGCCGTATACATACCGCTCTCGGCGTTCAAGATTTGAAATCCTGAGATGTGGTGGCTGCTGGAGTTATTAAAATCATTGTTGTTGTCACGCAAAACCTTGGCGCAATTTTCTCGAGAAACATTGGCGGCCACCGGTAGACCGGCCAAAAATGAGGTGATGTTAAATGATGATAAGCACACAGATATATTTGATACATCAGATGCGCTGCAATTTTGCCCGAGAAGGAGGGTGGGTGTTATGGATTGGTTGGATGAAAGTATGGGAAGGCTGCTGAAAGGAGCTGCCTCTTTCGCACCGTCTGCAAGGCTCATTTTGGGTAATGTCATCATGTCGCTTGCCTCAAAGTCAATTCCCTGACACCTCCTTGCATCGCTAAAATCGACTGCCAGGCAGTTATCTAACGCCGTCGCAATAGTTAGATATACAAGGAGCAAAAGCAAGGCAATTTCTACTCTCATAGCTTGCGCAAGATATTTGGGGAAGTATTTATGGCTTTCCAGATCGGAGAAATCTGTCCAGGATCTTTGGGGGTGATACGGGCAGTATCTCACAATCTGAGGGAATCTATTAAATCTGTTAGGAGAATAGATCAGAACTAGATGAAAGCAGAGGATATTACAAAACATAGCGTTGATCTAATACTCCCTGTATTTCTAATACTTCTCGCCGAGTTTTTCATCTTTCTTGGTAATCCCAGCGCAGCGATGCCGATTCATGCCTTTAATTTGATTTTCCTGATCTTATCTTCAATTTATATAAATAATAAAATCTATGCAGCCCTTATGCTCTTGCCTCTTTTCAGGCTTTTAAATGTCGCAATGCCTGTATTTTTCAATTTAACCCTCTACTCTTATTCCATGGTCTACGCCCCCATGTTCATACCCATCTATTATCTGGTGAAAGAGGGTTTTGTGAGTCGCTTGGAGGCAGGATTAACCTTTAAAGGGTTCTGGTTT
Organism: Methanotrichaceae archaeon; assembly: GCA_016927055.1. GTDB lineage: Archaea > Halobacteriota > Methanosarcinia > Methanotrichales > Methanotrichaceae > Methanothrix. The sequence goes on from JAFGNK010000110.1 coordinate 5,816, forward strand.
TATCTGCCTTTAGCCATCACGGTGGGTTTTGCACTTGGCTGGGGCGAATACAATGTGATACGCCCTGAACTTTTGACTCGCGGTGCTGATCTCGAGGATGTTTTGGTGCTCATTGTGACTATGATCTTTTTTGTGGGAATCGTGGAGGAGTTCGTTTTCAGATCGTCCCTGCAAACGGTTCTGGAGGCAAGGCTGGGCTCAGTAGCAGGACTGCTAACGGCAAGCATAATATTCGGATTTATGCATAGCGGATACCATCTTCCCCTGGAGCTTCTTTATGTATCTTTTGCCGGGGCAGTCTTCGGGCTGCTCTTCTGGCTGACAAAGAGCCTGCCCGTTATCTCTCTGGCACACGGTATCACCAATATTTCCTTATTCCTGGTAGCTCCGCTCAATCCCGGGATTTTGATTTATTTGATTGTGGCCCCTGCACTCATATTTGTGTTCTATGCCTACGGTTTAAAGAGGAAATCTGGCAAAAGCGGGAGCTGAAACTGGAATGGTAAGTGAATTCATCTTCCAAAGACTGCAAAGCTAAACTTCAGCCTGACAAATTCGCGCGGATGATTGACCCTTAAAATGATTAAAATAGTAACTGAGGGCTAAAATGCTTAATGGAAAACTCAAACATTTAGGCGCCTACAACCTCTATCACTTTGAAGCCCACAATCAGGAAGAATGTGAGGACCATAGGCACAATTGCCAGATTCAACATAGTCGCGAGGCGCTTATTCCAATGCGATGAAGCGGATAGGATTTCCGAAGCACTGAGCAGAGCGATAAGACAAATGACGCTCACGACGCTGATTTCTGAAACGCCAATTGTTGCAAAAGTGCTAACCACTGACGTAGTACTGGCCGCGCTCATGGTGCTGGTAGCGCTCATAGTGCTGCTAACCGTGCTCAACATAGACGATAACATAATATCCCTCAGTATTTGATTTCAGGTCTTTACAACAGGTAACATTCTTGCTTGGTATTTATAGATTTCCCAAAGGAGGACTGAAGTTTATCTTTTAAAAATAAAATCTGCCGGGTGGCCCATGCATCTATACATATCGTTTTTGGATTAAGTTTTATTTTATCAATCTGTCCAAGTCTAAAAATTTTTTCCGACAATCATATAGTTTTTATAAGAATTTTAAATTCTTACTTTTAATTCTTACTTTAACTCCGAAAAAGGTTTAAATACAAAAACCTAGCTTCACAAACCATTAAAAGAAGATCTTAATTGAAGTTATCATTCATGGAGGGAGAGTCTTGGATAAAAGTAATAGAGTCTGGCTTGTGATGGCTATCTCATTTTCTATGCTCTTAATAGGATTAACTAACGGCCAACCTGAGACCAGCTTCGAATCCAGATACATATATCATATGGATCAGGATATTCAAGGGAACGGATTTTTCAGCTCTTATCAGAATACGGATGTCACAAATCTGAGCCTGAGCAATCTGGCCCATGGAAGCGGAAGCTACGACTACGAGTCTAAGCTCGATTCGCGAAATGGAGCCAAATATGATGAAAAAAAGGATATATATACTACGGTAAGCGACCGGGGCACGACCTTTATTGAGAGCGTAGACTTTTCCTATGCGCCAGCAAGCATGCAAATGGGCAAGTACTCCCTTCCCATTGCTTTCCAGTCAAAGGGCGCTGAAAAGACATGTCTCAAGAACTACATCTCAGGCGTTTCCATGAATGCCAGGTTCAATTACGCTGATACGCTCAGCAAGAATCTATCCTCTGAATTATACTGGAAGTTTACTAATACCACGAATGAATTTGAGTCCAGTCTTAACAGCGATACCAGAACCAAGCTTAATTTTGAGGCGGCGTTCTCGGGCAGCGGCCATGTGGGTGTCCTGGATACGAGCCGGGGCGAGCATGATGCAAATTTGCTGATCGATGAGGACTATAGAGGGACCTACTACATAACCAAGAATATGTCGCATGAAACTTCATACAAGTTAAAGCGGCAGATTGATGACTGGTTACCCTGCTGCTCGGGCGGCTTTGCCGATATGAGTCTCGCCGATAGGAAGCCCTTCAAGTCGGCAACAGGTATCTTTGACTGCACCTGCTTCGTGGCACCAACCCAAGCCGAGTTTCCCAGGATTTATTGAAGGCAGGAAAGGGGCCATCACTCTTTCCATTTTTCACTTTTTTGAATAAAAAATGGAATATACCGTTGCTGGCAGGATTCTTTTTGCCATGGGACTATAGCGGTAACTATACACAATCTTTATATTCAATATAGTCCTATAAAGCTATTGGTGGACTCTTGTGGAACTGAGGTTTGACAACTATATTTTAAAAGCGTTCCTCGCTTCAGGGCTATTATCGCTGGTGACGATGACTCTTGCTCTGGGACTGATTCAGCTATTCCGCTATGGCCCTTCCCTGCCTTTATCCATAATTCTCACAATAGCCGCAATAGCTTTCGTACTTTCCGCGTCATTTTTCGAGCGCTACGAGGTGGGTTCCGTCATGTGGTCCATGCTGGTGTCTCTCATAGCAACGCTAATGCTGACTTTGCTTTCCGGCGGCATTATCTATGGCATAACGGCGCACAGACAGTCCTGGGAGGAACTGCTCTCCGGTCTTGCCATCTGCATGATTGTGGGCATGACCCTGCTTTCCTATCTCAAGCGCAGCCTGGGTGAGATTGAGTACTAATACTATCAGAAACTAGCAGTCTTTCAATGCCCTGCCAGATGGTGGACTCCTTTGGCCGCAAAGTTACCGGCCTGCGGATCGCTCTTACCCCTCGCTGCAATCTTAATTGCATTTACTGCCACCACGAGGGCGAGGCAAAGCCTGAGGGGGAGATCTCGGATGAAATGGTGGTGAGCGTTGCTAAGGCTGCTGCCCAATTGGGCGTGCGCTCCCTGAAGTTCACGGGGGGTGAGCCCTTGCTGCGCCCCCACCTGGCCGGACTGATCGCGCAAATGCCCCAGGATCTGGACATCTCTTTGACCACTAACGGCATATTCCTGGCCGAGCAGGCAGAGGCCCTCGCTAAGGCGGGGCTGGATCGCGTGAATGTGAGCCTGGATTCGCTGCGGCCGGAGACCTACCGGGCCATCACAGGTTGTCGAGAAGGCGACCTGGAGAAGGTTCTGGCGGGAATCGATGCTGCCCTGGCCGCGGATCTAGCGCCCATCAAGCTGAATGTGGTGGTCTTGAAGGAGAACGAAGCCGAGATTTCCGGTTTGATCGATTTTTGCCGGGAGAAGGGCCTGATCGCGCAGCTCATCGAGCTCCTGGACCTGCAGCATCTGGGCATCTCCGGAGACATCGATGCCATTGAGCACAGACTGGCCGAACGGGCCGACAGCATTCGCACCCGCGAGATGCACCGGCGCAAGAAGTACTTCCTGGATGGTGCGGAGGTGGAGGTGGTGCGGCCCATGGACAATACAGAGTTTTGCGCGAACTGTACGCGCCTTCGCGTCACCTCGGACGGAAAGATCAAGCCCTGTTTGCTCCGGAGCGATAATCTGGTGGAGATCGGCACCTGCGACTGCGAGAGGATAAAGGCGCTTCTGCAGGAGGCGAATAAGCGAAGAGAGCCGTATTTTACAATTACAAACATGCAGAAGTGCGACGGCATTATCTAAATGGCAATATTCCAAAATTGCAGCCGTTTCGAATTTTATTTTCCAATCCTGTGCTCATACCCCCTCGCCTCCACCCGTCTCCTCTCGCTTCCCTTCTCCATCCAGATCCCCTCCTCAACTACTTCTCCGATCACCGTCAGTGCGCATGCCTCCCTGGCTGCCTCCAGCCTCTCCGGCCTCACGGTGAAGACCAGCTCAAAGTCTCCGCCCGCGCTCATCACCATTTCCAGCGCCTTTTCGTGCCCCACCATCTCCGCCAGGCCATCGGTCACCGGCAGAGTCTCTTCCTGTACCACAAAGCCCACCTGGCTTACCTGCGCGAGGTCAGAAAGGGAGAGCGCTAATCCGTCGCTGTTGTCCATCATGGCCGTGACCGCCCCGCTCTTGGCCAGGGCGCGCCCCTCCGCCAGGCGCGGCTCGGGCTCCAACAGCGTTTCGATGAACTCGCTCTTTATTCCATGCTGCCAGGCCCACAAGCCACCGCCCGCTCTGCCCAGGGCGCCGGTGGTGCAGAGCAGATCGCCCACACGCGCGCCCTTGCGCCTCAGCACCAGATCCTTCTCCACAAAGCCCAGAGCCGTGCCGGTGATGGTAAGCTCCTGATGCGAGTCCGTGTCGCCTCCTATAATTCGCGTGCCGTAGTACCGGGCGCAGTCCCCAAAGCCCGAGAAAAGCTCATCGATGAAGTAGAGGTCCGCTTCCGGCGGCAGGCCCGCAGCGATTAGAACGCCCAGCGGCTCTGCGCCCATGGCAGCAATGTCGCTCAGGTTCACAGCCACCGCCATCCAGCCCATCTGCCAGGGATTCATAATATCGGGAAAGTCCGTTTTCCGGTGCAGCATATCTGTAGTGGCTACCAGATATCGCTCTCCTGCATCAATCACGGCGCAGTCGTCGTTCTCCACACCGCCCAGGATCTCTGATATGCGCCGGATCAACTCCCTCTCCGCCAAAACATTTCCTTGAGACATGGATGCTTGCCTGCCCTCTAGCCGGTCGATCATAAGGCTATTATTTTAAGACTACACTAATCAATACCATGCCCGATTACAAAAGATTATTTATTCCAGCTCCTGCTGCCCTCCTGGGCTTCCTGGTGCTTCTCCTGCTTTTGCCTCCTTCTGCTGCCGAGACACGGGTCTGCTCCGAAGGATGCGATTACTCCGCCATCCAGGAGGCACTTGATGCCGCTTCTCCCGATGACAAGATAGTTGTGGAGAGCGGACTGTACCGCGAATCGCTGATCGTCGGCAAAAGGGTAAACCTGCATGGCCTGGATACGGGTGAGGGAAAGCCCGTGCTCGCGCCGGAGAGCGGGCGAGTAATCCTGGCAGCTTATGGTGCGGTCATGCGTGGTTTTGGAATTAGCGTCCCTTCGGCTTCAGCTTCAGCATCAGCTTTTGCATCGGCACCTGCTTTTGATTCTGATTCGGCAGGCCCTGGCGCTGATAGCGAGAGCTGCACTTTAGAGGTAGTACTTCCTGCCAGCATTTATCTGAATGACTTTGCAGGAAAGAAGAGCATCTGCCCGGAGGATGCAGCTTCCTGGAATTCCAGTGAAGGCATCAATTACCAATTCAAGAGTCGAGTGCTGCGAAGCCGCCTGGGCAACTACTGGGCCGACTACAACGGAACAGATGAGAACGGCGACGGAATTGGCGACCAGCCCGTTGTTTTGAACGATAGAAATATAGATTATTATCCCCTAATACTTCCTGTGGACAGCTACCGAATACCTGATGAAAAGGAGACAAAGGTAGAGCTTATCACTGCAAAGGTAAATGAGCCCTTCACCATCTCCCTACCGGCCAATCCCACTACGGGTTATGAGTGGAAGGTGGATTACGATTACGTCCTGCTCAAACAGGAGAGCGCTGAGTTTGAGAGAGCCTCTACGGAGACTGTGCGCGTGGGCGCAGGAGGAACTTCTGTCTTTGTATTCACACCTATTAAGCCCGGCAAGACGACCATCTACTTTGTCTATAAAAGGTCCTGGGAGAATATTGTGGCAGACACGAGAGCCTTCTATGTGGAGATATCTGCCTGATGCAGATGTGCTTTTATCTCCAAAAAAATTTATAGAATTAGTTCCCACCGTTATCAAAATATAGAATCTCTCAGGGATTCTAACCAGTTGGATCTACTGGTTATGCTTCCTGGGGTGGAGGATATTCATGTTTGGAATATTTTCATTTATCAGCTGGCTGATCATAGGGGCTATCATCGGCTGGGTCGCAGGGAAGGTTTGGGTAGGCCACGGCTTCGGCCTGATAGGAAACATAGTGGTCGGCATCGTGGGCTCCATAATTGGAGGCGCTCTCTTCGGAGGGCTATTGGGCACATCGGGCATAGGCGGCTGGATTACATCTATCCTGGGTGCCGTTGTACTGCTAATCATTGCGGGATTTATTAAGAAATAAAATAAAATTCTTAAATTCCAATGGTATTTGACCATGGCCGAGATAGGAAGGTTAAGGAAGAACGATACTACTGAGATCGTAGTACAGAAGACCGAGTTTCGCGGCTCGGTGGGAATTGATATCCGGGAGTATGTGACCAGCGAGAGATACACTGGCTGGTCCAAGAACGGAATTAGAATTCCAGTCGAGAAATGGCAGGATTTCAAGGAGATCTTGGACCAGATTGGCATAGCAGAAAAGGCAGAGACTGCAGGCAAAATAGATACGAAGCAAAGATAAAAAGCCAAGCCTGCCAGGGGGAACCGTTGCCAGAAGATGATCGCGAGAGGTTTGAAGAGGAATATCGAGACTGGATCCGGCTCATGTCCCGGGACGCGGCCAACCGGCTTGCCGTCCTGTCGCCTAACGAGCAGAAGTGCGCCCTGAAGGCTTACGAGGATTTCAAAGATCCGGACCTCGTCTTTCGCGAACTGTCTCAGGATCAGCGAGTAATGAGCCTGGCCGGGGAGAGGATTTCCTCCTTCATCGTAGTAGAAACAAGCTCTATCATTTTCTTTCCGTCAATTTGCAGTCCTATTCCCGGTGCACTTGATTATGCCGTGGCCATGAACCGGCGGCTTTTTTGCCAGAAACTGTGGTTTCCCATCATCTCCCTCAATTCCGAATATATTCGC
>JAFGNK010000111.1 GCA_016927055.1 Methanotrichaceae archaeon
AAACAATTTACTGCTTTCTCATAGCAGCCCAGGTTAATTTGAGTTATCCCTTCGTGAAACCAGGTTGTGGTGTCGCATGGGTCTATCTCAATTGCCTTTTCGTAAGAGTAGATGGCGTCTTCATAGCTCTGCAATTGGGCGAGAGCATTGCCTTTGTTGTTCCAGGCATCGAAGTAGTTGGGATCGATATCGGTAGCTCGTTCAAAGCAGTCCACTGCATCATTATATCTGTGCAAAGCGCTGAGAACATTGCCCTTGTTGTTCCAGGCCATGGCATAATTGGGATTGCTTTCTATGGCATTATCAAAAGATTTGAGAGCTTCGTCGTAGAGCTCCAGGTTCTTCAAGGTAACTCCCCGGTTATTCCAGGCGTCTGCATTCTCTGGATCTCTTTGCAGAGCCCTATCAAAAGACCTGATGGCCTCTTCATACTGGCCCATCTCATCCAGAGTAAGACCTCTGTTGTACCATGATGATGCATTTTTTTCGTCGAGTTCCTTTGCCTTATCAAAGCACTTTATCGCCTCGCTATAGCGGACCAATCTCTTTAGAACAATTCCCTTATTATTCCAGAATTTCGAGCTGTTTGGGTCAATTTCTATGGCCTTATCGTAGCTGAAGAGGGCATCGCTGTACCGACCCAGTTCGTAGAGGCAGACGCCTTTATCAAACCATACGCAGCTGTTGGACGGATCTATTCTCAGGGCTTCGTTGTAGGATTCTATGGCTTCCTCATGGCGGCCCAGGTATTTGTAGAGGATCTCGGCCTTTGCACACCAGCCGGAAAAGTTCCTGGGATCGATCTTGACAATGTTATCGAAACAGATAAATGCCTCTTTGTATTGACCAAGCTTTCTTCTAAGGAGACCAACATTTTGCCAGGCTCTCGTATCCCATGGTTTGATTTTTAAAATTTCCCTGGTGCAATTTATGGCCTCTTCATATCTTCCCAGCTTGTCGAGGGTAACTCCCTTGTTATTCCAGGCATCTACAAAGCTCTTATCTAGATTCAGGGCTCCTTCAAAGGACAAAAGCGCTTCTTCATAAAAGCCCAATTTATATAGCGCCAGACCTTTTTCATACCATGCTTCGGGAATTAGGGGATTGATTGCTGTCGCTTTTTCGTAGCATTTTGCTGCATCCTCGAACGCCTCATTTTTGTAGAACTCTGATCCGGCCAACAAGAAATAGGCTGCATAGTCGTCTCTTACTGGAACCAAGAAGTCTCCAGATGCACTGCCGTTTGCGGGAGCGGGCAGCGGCGTCATGGCCTTCCTCATGGCTGTTATTTTATGGGTTATATTTATGAGCTCCTCGCCGCGTTTGATTTTTTGCAGGGCAAGGTATTTTCCGTACAATGCTTCTTTTAGTGATGGATTGATCTCAAGAGCTCTGTCAAATGATTCTGCAGCTTCCTGGTAGCGGGCCATGTTCCCCAGAGCTGTTCCTCTGCCAAGCCAGGCGTCGATAAATGAGAAATTGATCTTGAGCGCATCTTCGTAAGCTGATACTGCCTCTTTGTATCTGCCCAGTTTGCTCATGGCATTGCCCATGCCGTACCAGGCATCTATGAACTGCGGATTTAATTCGAGAGCCTTCCTAAAATCGTCTATAGCCTCATCATATCTGCCTATTCTATAGAGTACATTGGCTCTATTCTTGAGGGCTTTAAAAGAGCGTGGATTTATTTCCAGGGCTCTTTCATAGGATTCCAGAGCATCTTCAAATTGACCTACGCCTGAGAGTGCCAGACCTCTTTCGCACCAGGAAATCTCAATTGAATAACTGGTTTCTGCTGCCCTGTCATAGATATTGTTTCCTGGGAATGCGGGAGAAGTCTCGATTTGTATCTGCTCATGAATGATGGCTGTTTTAGGATCGATAGTTGATTTTTGGTTAGCGGCAAGTTCTTGGATGGGCGCAGATTCCGGGCATAACAAATCCTCTTGGGGATGTGTTTTTGCTACCTGGGATCTTTTTGATATTTTGGAAATTCGATTTCTTGCTGAATTGTTTAAGTTTTTATAAAACGATTTCAAATTGGAGAGGATATCTTTCATCGCTGACGCTACTTGCGAAAAGAAAGCGCTGGGAGAGGCAGATCGCTCAGTAGAGGCCATGACATTACCTAATTAATAACTTATCAAAGATCTTTAAAGTATTAAAGACTTTTGCTTTTAGTATTATGATAAGATGTTCTCCCATGTTATGTTTAAAATTAAAACTATGAAAAATTAATATTCTCGCTAAGGTCATTGAGATACGGACATTGGCGCCATTTCTCCTCTTGTGGGCATTGTGCAATTTGCGCTACTTGCAGTCCTCTTTCTTTTAGTGGCCATTTGATCTTCAGGGGCATTCAAGTACTTTGAAAGCTTCTCTTTATATACGTCTTCACTCTCGATACTGCTTAATATAGGGTCCAGAATTCCCTCTGCAGACCACTTTTTCAGCCTTGTATGGACTGCCAAATAAGATCCATATTTGCGGGGAATCTCCGTCCAGGGACAACCGGTCTTCAACACATATCGGACTGCGTCCAGGATTTTCCGGTCTTCAGTTTTAAAAGCTCCATTGTATGGCTGTGGCGGAATATATTGCTTCACATAGTCCCATTGGGTGTCGCTCAATTCCTTGAAGCTATCAATGCCTTTTCTGAGATATTTGCCGACAAGATCAAGAACTATCTGATTATCGTCCCTGGGAAAACGCACCGAAACAGAAAGCTCAACCTTGCTCTCAAGAATTTCTTTAGGGTATATGCTCCTTTGATTAGGCCCCATTGGGCATAAATTAGGATAAGCATCATAATGCCATGGTGGGTGTTTTTTGCCCTCATGACCCAATATTCTATAGGAGAACCAATCCGCAAATTCCGGATGTTTATGGATCCTATCACCCAGGGATTTTATCAATATCGTCAAGAGTCTCTCGACCTCTTTCATGGAATAGAATTCTATCCAGATTATTCCCGGCTCGTTCTCTTCGCAAGAGTTGCATGTCCTTATCTTTGCATCCCATAGCGTTAATAGAAGTGGTGCAATCCCTTCATCCACCTCTATGAAATCCTGCTCCCCCGGATAGTAAACTGTGGTCTGCGTATGATCAAAAGTAATTTCCCTTTCCCCCTTTCCCTTCAATGAATCCAGCTATGTCAATTGTGCCGTCGAAGCAAGTCGGTTCCTCGTCCTTTTATCAACGATTTTGGCAAACTCAACTTGCCTATCTGTTTAAAGAAAATGGCTTTTAAGTTCGCCCTGGAAATGTTGTCAGGTGCTTTCAATCTTCGGAAATGGCCGCTCGCTTCTTCAGCTAAATTCACCATTTTATTATGTCGATTTCAATCTATAAAAAGTTTGCTAAAATAATTAACACTAAGTAGTATTTTTTTCAAGAATTATATCAATAAAAATCTTGTATTCACTATTTCTGTATATAGAATATTTTTACTAAATTAGCTAACTTGATCGATCTTCGTGGGCTATAACCAAATGATCCTTGACATGGACTTTTAGTCCCCTCTTTTATCGTGACTTAAGACCGCTCCGCACTTTGGATCGGTGCGGAGCTTTTCAAAAGCCTTTCCAAGCTGCTCAAACAGCACGCTATTTTCTTTCTTGATACGTGATAGTCGATTCTAAAGTCCTCGTTCTCGGACCGCCCAGGAGATCCTAGGAGAGCACCCCTGGCCCATCCAGCTCGCACCTCGTTTTAAAAAGGTGATGGGGGCTGTGGGGAGCTTGTGCGGCCTGGATATTAACGACCCACTGGAGAGCCCGGATCTCTGTGACGTGCGCCGGACCCTGGCCGCCTGACGGGCCTGGCCGCCGAGGGCGTGGTGGGTGCCGCTGCCACCTTCTCCTGCCCGGGACCGGCCCTGGAGCCTTGCCCAGTCACTGTCTGCCCTCTATCCGGCAGGAAGTGAGGAGTGGCGGTGGTGGGGGCATGCTGACCCGCAAGAAGAGCCTGGAGATTTGAATAGAATTAATTCAGTAGTAGCGAAAAGTAAGTCTATACATGAGCTGGACACTGGGCAATGTAAGACGTTTTCTACTATAGATGAGTTCTTTGATGACTTGGAAAGCGATTAGATTGGTTTATGGCATTCAAAGCCCGTCGGTCAGATACATTCGAGATACTTCCATTCATTCACATCCGCTGGCCGGGCGTGGAAGACCTCTGTCAGGATCTCCTTGGCCGTAATCCAGCTAATGGGTCCTGGTGTTTTGCTAAAATTGCCCCCAGTCCGTTTGATAATAGTATCTAATTATCTTAAATTTAAAATTTTTTTAGTTACCTCTCACTCCCTCTCTCAGTCCAAAGTTTTAAATATAACTAGCTAAAATTATTATAATAGGTTGGGAGTGGATCATAGAATGGCTACTGGCTTTAACTGGGCGGGGGATGCAATTGTCAGAGATACGGTTATGTGGGACAAGAGAACGGTTATCGGCACATCGGGCCTCTACATTCCTACCGATATTCGGGCCTGGCTCTCTTCCACGAAGAGCGAGGTCATCCTGAGGTCTTTGCAGGAGATTGATCTACCCTCGGCACGCGAGCCGGGCACCTTTGACCTGCGGGCCTGGAAGATCTGGGATTATGTGGCAAATTCCGTGCAGTACATAACAGACAAAAATTCCTTTGGCCTGGAGGACTTCTGGCTCTTTCCCGAGGAGACGCTTGTCTTGCATAAGGGCGACTGCGAGGACTCGTCTTTTCTATTGGCCACTCTTCTTCTGGCCAGCGGCATTTCCGAGCACTGCGTGCGGGTGGTCTTGGGAAGGGTCTCTACCCCGGATGGAGCCTTCGGTCATGCCTGGGTGGTCTACCAGAATGAGCTGGGCCGCTGGTGCCTTCTGGAGGCCACCCTGGATGCCGTTCCCTCTCAGCTTACGCCGGCCGATCCGTTTATCATGCCGGGCAATCAATATCAGTACCAGCCCCAGTTCTGCCTGAACGGCATTCACCTCTGGTCGATAGGAGCTGTAAGGCCGCAGATGGCCGAATACCTGAAGACGAGGGGCAGGACCCAGGTGAAGCAGAAGGCTTGCAAGAAGAGGGTCTTCTAAGCTGGATCACTGGGTGTCATCCCTTCGCTTGGATGTGGTTTTCAGTTGCGTTTGCATTGCCCGTCTGCTGGGCATTTTCCTTTCTTTGGCGGCGAATGGCTTGCAGAATCCTTTCCATCTTCTTCCAGTGCCCGCCTTCCCAGTAGAGCTTTTTGCAGTCCAGGCACTGCCATTTCTTCGTCCCGAGCATTTCTATCTCCTCCAAAAGCCCGTTGCAAAGCGTGCACCTCTGGGGATCAAGTCGCAGAGGCACGCCTGCATCGGCCATCTCCAAAAGCTGATCGGAAATTGCTGAGGACTGAATGAGCACGCACTGCACATCCGCGCCCGGGCAGGCCTTAAAAAGTCCCTTGTCCCTGGTAATAATCGTCCTGCTCTCTTTCTTTGCCAGGTGCAGCAGCTCCTCGTCGCTCTCTCCAACGGGGTTTGCCACATCCTGTCCCAGGAGCCGCAGCCACCTTCCCAGACGCATGAGCATCAGATCCACCACATAGCCTTGCACAGTATCCTCGAACACTTTTAACTCTCTCTTCTCCATGCATCCGCAACTATTTATCGATTGATCTCGGACACCTCTCGCATGAAGAAGGCGATGAGCAATGTGGATGTCGCCGCCATGGCTGCGGAGCTATCCGACAGGATCCTGGGCGGCTTTATGGGCAAGGCCTACCAGCAGTCCTCGGATAAGATCTGGCTGTCCGTTCAGTCTCCGGCGGAAGGGAGGCTGGATCTGCTCCTCGTGGCCGGCAAGAGGGTCAATATCACTAAAGCCTCCCGCCCCGCCTCCAAGACGCCCCCCCAGTTTCCTACCATGCTCCGGAACCGCATTTCCGGCGGGAGAATTGTCGATGTCCGGCAGCACGACTTCGACCGGGTACTGGAGGTCGCCGTGGAGCGCAGCGGCTCTCGCCACTATCTCGTCATTGAGCTGTTTCCCAAAGGCAGCATGATTCTGCTCGACGAGAACCGGCAGATCCTCTCCATGCTCAAAAAGATGGTCTACCGGGGCAGCAAAATGGCCGCCGGCGAGAAATACCTCTACCATCCCGGCCAGCTCGACCCCCGAACCATCTCGCTTCCGGATCTTGCCTCCTGGCTGGCCTCTGCCGGTCAGGATCTGGTCCGGTCCATCGTGCGGGGACTGAACATGGGCGGCACCTACGGCGAGGAGGTCTGCCTGGTAGCAGGAGTAGACAAGAATAAGCCTGCCGCGGATCTGAATTCCGCGGAGATAGAGCGGGTCCATCAGGCCCTGCACGAGGTCTTTTTGGATGAAACCCTGGATCCGCACATCGTTCTGGACAACGGCGAGATGGTTGATGTCCTCTCCCGGCCTCTCAAAGTTTACGAGGGCCTGGAGAAGAAGCGCTTTGCCACTTTCAGTGAAGCCGTTGACGCCTTCTTCATAGAAAAAGAGGCGGACCAAGGAGAAAAGAAAAACCCCCTGGATCGCAGGATCGAGGTGCAGCGAAAAGCGATTGAGGAGTTTGAGGCCCAGGAGAAGGCTTTCATCGGCAAGGGCGAGCTGATCTATCAGATCTACGGCAGCGTCGAGCAGATTTTGCGCGTAGTGGAGCAGGCCAAAGCCAGGGGTTTTTCTTACAATCAGATCTGGGAGAGCATCAGCGGCTCGGGCCTGCCTCAGGCCAAGACCATCCTCTCCCTGGACGGGCGGGGCGAGATGCGTGTCCTGCTGGAGGGAGTGGAGCTGGAGCTTCATGCCGGTCTCACCGTTCCCCAGAATGCGCAAAGGTACTATGAGAAGGCCAAGGAGATGGCCCGCAAGGCGAGTGGCGCCAAAGAAGCCCTGGCCATCACAAAGCAGCTAAAGGCGGGATCAGCCGCACCCAAGAAGACTCGCGCGCCTGTCTTCTATCGCAGGAGGAAGCCCAAGTGGTATGAGAGGTTCCGCTGGTTTTTCTCCTCCGATGGATTTATGGTGCTGGGGGGAAGGGATGCGGACAGCAATGAGGAGATATATGCCAAATATCTGGAGCGGCGTGACCTGGCCCTGCATACGGACGCTCCCGGTGCGCCCCTCACAGTGATCAAGACGGAGGGTGAGGCTGTCCCGGAGAGCACTCTTTTAGAGGCGGCCCAGTTTGCGGTGAGCTACTCCTCTGTCTGGAAGGGCGGACTTGTGGCTGCCGATTGCTACCTGGTCAAGGGCGATCAGGTCAGCAAGACACCGGAATCGGGCGAGTTTCTCAAGAAGGGCGCTTTTGTCATTCGCGGCGAGCGCACTTACTTTAAGGATACGCCGCTCGGCCTGGCCCTGGGCATAGCCGACGGCATTCTCGTGGGCGGGCCGGTCTCGGCAGTAAAGCCTAAATCAGATCCCGTAGTGGAGATCGAGCCGGGCGAGCTGAATGCTGATGATCTGGCCAAGAAGATCTACCGGCAGTTTTCTGATAAAGTGGATGATAGAGCATTCCTGAAGGCCGTGGCTTCCGTAGATCTGATTGTGCAGTTCCTGCCACCAGGCGGATCGAGGATGAAAGAGAATTCCGACTGAAGCTTTAGCAAATGGAAAAATGGCATTAGCTCTCGTCACTGCCGGGCAGAATCTCACCACAATTTTTGCAGTACTTTGCATCAGTTTCATGCCTGTCCAGCCCGCAACTGGGGCAGATCAGTACCTTTTTTTCGCGCCCGGTTATAAGCCAGGTCCGAAAGATCCTGGCAGCCTGAAAGGGAATTATGATGATGCCTGAGATTATCATGGCTACTGTAACAAACCTGCCTGCTCCAGATACAGGTATAATATCTCCGAAACCGACGGTGGATATGGCGACTACTGTGAAGTAGAACGCGTCTCCAAAATTCTGCACACCTGGGTTTACGGGGCTTTCAACAAAATAGAACAGCCCGGAGTATACAAAGAAAATTATGATGATGCTTATCACGAGCCGAGCGACGTTAACCATCCCTTGGCTAATGATTCCGAAGAAAAGATGGTTTTGGGCGATGAACCTGAGGAATCTGAATATGCGGAGGACTGCCAGGACTCGAATCGTCTGGATGACTCTGATATCATAAATGAAGTAGGATGGGGGAAGAGCCAGCAGTATCAAGGTGGGCATTATGGCCACCAGGTCAATGATGCTGTAAATATCCTTTACGTAAGACAATCTGTTGGGCGCGCCGTAAAGCCTGAGCAAATATTCGACAATGAAGATGCCGACGATCAGTATCTCAAGCTTCCAGAGCAGGTCCCTCAAGTTGCTGGAAATGTTGTACGTATCGATCACAAAGATGGCCACCAGCAGGAGGTTGAGAAAGATGAGGGTGATGTCTATCGCTCTTCCCAGGGATGTTTTAAAATCGATCATGTAGAACTCGACAACCTCTCGAAAGGTCCGGGATCGAGCCGGATCTTTGCGAACCGCATCTTTCTCTTTCCTGGCGGGGCTTTGCAGGCCATTCATAGTATGCTATTTCATCGCCATGAAAATAAATCAATTCCTACTATCCATAACATCTACAAAATGGTTAAGTTCTTGCCCATGGATATGATATCATGATCTCCCTGACCGATATTCAAAGTGCAGGAAAGCTTCTTCATGGCAAAGTCTTGCGCACTCCTCTCGTCTATTCGCCAACGCTAAGCGAAATGACGGGGGCAGAGGTTTATCTCAAGCTGGAAAACCTGCAAAAAGGTGGGTCGTTCAAGATCCGTGGTGCAACTTTCAAGATCCTTTTCCATCTGGATGAGATAGAAGGTAAAGGCGTGATAGCAGCCTCTGTGGGCAATCATGCTCAGGGTGTGGCCTTGGCCGCCCGCGCCGCCTCTGTGCCCGCTACTATTGTCATGCCTGTCTGGGCCACCATAACCAAGCAGCAGGCAACCAGAGGTTACGGCGCAGAGCTGATCTTGGAAGGGGAAAGCCTGGTGGAGAGCATAAGTGTGGGGCAGGCAATTGCCGTCCAGTCGGGGAAGACCTTCATCCACCCCTACGATGATAAGGAGATAATCACCGGCCAGGGGACAATCGGCCTGGAGATATTGGATGATCTGCCCGATGCGGACTATATCATCGTTCCTGTAGGTGGCGGCGGACTGATTGCCGGCATAGCCACGGCGGCCAAGGCCATCCGTCCTGCTATTTGCGTGCTTGGTGTTCAGTCTTCTGGCTGTCCTTCCGCTATTGAGGCTATGAAGGCGGGAAGGCCAGTTGAGTTGAACGCGGAGGAGAAGGGCTCTCTCACCGATGCCATCATGGTCACAAAGGTGGGAGATGCCGCCTTTTCCATCATGCAAAGGCAGGTAGACGAAATCGTGATGGTAAACGAGGACCAGATCGCATCGGCCATACTGTTGCTATTGGAGCGAAAGCGCATCCTGGCGGAAGGAGCAGGAGCCGCGCCTCTTGCCGCTCTTCTGGGCGGAGCACTGGCAATTCCAAAAGGGAGTCGGGTTGTGCTGGTGATCAGCGGCGGCAACGTGGACAGCTTGATTTTGGGCAGAATCATTGCCAAAGGGCTTGGGCAGGAGGGCAGGATGATGCGCTTTTCCGTCTGTCTGGAGGATGTCCCCGGGTCCCTGGCCAGGCTGCTCAGCTTGATCGCGAGTCTCCAGGCCAATGTGGTGCACATACATCACGCCCGCAATGAGGGAGGTCTTGCCATCAACGTCACCCGGGTGGATCTGGAGCTGGAGACGCAAGGATTTGGGCACATTAAAGAGATCGGGGAGGCTATAAAGCGCGCAGGATACAGGTTAAAAATGAGGTAGAGGACCATTTTCTCTAATTATGCACCTTCTGGCCGATATCAGATGCTGCCCGCTTCGCTATTCTCAGCCCCCTGTGCGCGCCCCGCTTCCTATCGCCTTCTCGGGCTCAGACCTTTCGCCCGGAAGATGCTTCTGATCCTTTTCTTTTGATAGGCAGAGATCTTGTCGTACAGAGAGTGGTCAGGCTTTACCCTGAGCAGCGTCAATGAGACGACAAAGTTCTCTGGAATATCCAGGAAACAGGCTATGCCTCCCTCTTCTCCGGACTGCGCCACCTTAATGATCTTCACTTCCTTTTCCGGTGTGATGTCCATTCCATTCTTGACGAGAAGTTTGCTCAAATCCCGGCTTGCATAAGCGGGAATGGGTAAATGGACCTTCATCTCATCAATTAGCTCCGTGTCGTTCACCTCTCCAATATGCAAAGAGCACTTTAAGCAGCAATAGAATCTCCTCAATCGAAAAGATGCTTGTCATCAAACAGGGTACAGAATGCATCCTTCTCGCTGATGCATCGATTCGGGCATACTTCACAAACACTGAGCATCTCATCCCATGCTTCAGAGATTAAGTCCGTCATTTTATTGATCATCTCATCGCCGATATCGGGAAAGTATGATTCTATCGGCTCGTATGAGATGCAGACCTTTTCAATTTTGCCGGATAATTGCTGGAGGACAACATCCTTCATTCCCTTTGCATAGTAAATTGAAAAATCCGCAAGGGTTTCATTGCTGATCTTCTGCCTCTTGAGGCGGATTGCAATTTTGTTTTTTATGTTATCGTATATCGACAAGGAAAGTTCATAGCAGAACCAGTTAAGTTTGACCTTCTCGCTTTCGCTGGAATAAAACGAGGTCGGTTTGATCATGTCCAGACCTGTCTTCTCTTTTCTTCTCCCCTTCATTCCTTTCATGTCCCTACCTTCCCTTGATATGCCTGATCTCCACAGCCACGCCCCTTCTCGATGTCTTCATCTCCCAGCCGGACATCCTGGCCCGGCCCACGCCGAAGGCCTTCTCGCCTACGACTATGACCTCGTCTCCCGGCCGGATCTGATCGTCTGCGTCCACCACTCCTGGCGCCAGCAAGGAGCCTTTGGGCAGGAAGTCGCCGATTTTGACTATGTATTTTCCGAGGGCCTCCAGCCTCTTTGCTCCTGCCATTGACAGAGCGATCATGCCGCTGGGTGTGGTCGCAGCCAGGGGCTTCTTATGCTCGTCCTGAATCTCCCGGCCTCTCACTATGATCTTTCCCGCGAGCAGGGCATCGCCTGCACCCTGTCCGAAGTAGTAATCGGCATGGGCCCGGTAGCGCAAGAGGCGCAGATCAGGCAGACGCGCGGCTGCCCGACAGGCCTCGGCCACTGCCGCGCTGAGGCGTTCCAGAGCCGGGCCGTTGGTGCCGCCGCCGGTAAATGTGGCTTCCAGGCCGCTGTCTTTTACGGCCTGCTCCAGCTCTCCCTCCAGGTGGGCCACGATCCTGGTGTACCTGTTCTTTTTGAGATAAGCATCCAGGCAGCTCGTCAGCCAGGCTCTCTCTTCTCTATCCCAGCGGCCGGTAACGGGAACGTCATAGCTGGCGGCGGGATAGGCCTCCTCCAGCTCGCGCGGCACGAGGGCCAGGGGTGATGTCAATATTACCTCATGCAGATAGCGGCGACTTGACCCTATGGCCTCGGCAAAGAGCTTGTGCGATCGGGAGCGGGAGTAGGGTTTTTTGGCCGAGCAGGGCAAAAGCAGCAAGACATCGCTTTGGGGAGCCTTGTAGCGGTTGATCACCCTCTCAGCAAAGCGGGTGACCTCCACCCGCTGCAAGGATTCGGCGCAATTGGCATAAAAGGTGCTGCGTCGGCTCTGGGGCGTCCTCTTTTCCAGGTACTGGTGCTCGGCGTCGAGCAGCCGCAGGGCCGCCGTCTGTTCCGGTGTCACCCGCACCTGTCGCTCCACATATTCACGTATGCTCTCCCTGCGAATGGCCTCTCGAACTGCGAGCAGCTCCTCTTCCAGCTTTTGCAGGTTATGGGCAATGAGCAGTTGCTCCTTAATTTTGCTCTCAGCCATCTCCCGGCAGTGCGGGCAGAGGCAGGGAAGTTCGACCAGCTCTGATGCCTTCCAGACGCCATCCTGGGTGTGGTAGCGGCCCAGCAGTCCATCGGCCACAACGCGCGTCGTGTCCAGCAGGTCGATGCCCAGATACACCAACAGGGCCAGGTTGGCAGGCGTGGCCAATGCGGGTGCATAAAGAGCCGTGTCCGGTGGGGTCATCTCTCTTGCGCCAACCACGGCGGCCACCAGATCTCTGGGATTTTTCAAAGAACCGGCGCTGCTCAACAAATAGACATCGGCATTCTCCGGCTTTTTAGTGCTGAATGGATGGACCATTACGCCTTTGGGGCCTGCCAACTCCAGGGGCGGCAGCTCGAGGGCCGGCTCAGAGTGCAGGGCGGCGGGAACGTAAGGAAGTATGGCCAGCTTCTTTTGACCTTTCAAAGCCTCGGCGGCATTTATGGCATCCTCAAGGGAGGCGTAGCTGTAGACGCTGCCCGCAGAAACGTAATCATCTTTTGTGATCAGGGCAGGTGTGCTGATCTGCCTTTCCGAAAGAAGCTTCCCCGTGCGGGCCGGGCCGTCGCGCCGGAGAACCTCGAAGTACTTGGTCATGCCTTTAGCGCCTCTCTACTTATCGATGAAAGTGATCTTG
>JAFGNK010000012.1 GCA_016927055.1 Methanotrichaceae archaeon
AGCCCCATGTTCTCAAGCTGCATCCTGACGATCTGCGCGCCTTCTTCGCACTCCGCCGGCGATTTGCCGCCCGTGATCACCAGTTTGCCGGAGCTGAAGATGAGCACTACTACCTTGGGCTGTTTGATCCTGTAAACTAGCCCCGGAAACTGCTCCGGTTCGTACTCTATGTTCTCCAGGCCCAGGCCCAGGGCGACGGCGTTTAAGTTCAGGTCCGTCTTCAGATCTGCGGAGGCCACAATATTCTGAACATGGATCTCAGGCTCCAGATCAATCTCCTCGAAGCCTATGGACTTGAGCGTCTTGGCCAGGCTGGTGATTACCGTGCGAACATCCTCGACGTTCTTGGATCCGGTGCATACTATCTTGCCGGAAGTAAATATGAGAAAAGCAGCCTTAGGGGCCCTGACTCTGTAGACGAGGCCGGGAAACTTCTTCTTGTTATACACCGCACCCTCCAGCTCGGCTTCGATCTTGGGCAGGTCGAACGCTTCAGCCAGCTTGGTGGATGCCACTACGTTCACGATACTTATTGTGGACTCCATACGTAAGTATCTCCAAATCATTCCTTTATAAAGTCCGGCATTGGGCCTGAGGTGAGCCCTGAATAAGCCCGTTCTAATCTACCATGCGAGTCAAGGAACACTACAGGAATTGAACATTACAGGGGGACCAAAAAAGGTCTCTGTCATTTTCGCAGGAATTGAGCAGATGCCATGGAATCAATCGTTTCATTTGGCGACGGTTCGGAAAAGATATTTATCCTACCAGAGAAATAATATTTGAATGCGATTCTAATAGAACCCAAACCTTATAGACCTTAAATCAAGGGAATAGAGCTCTTCGCGAATGTGAATGAATGGAAAGTCGTTCTGGACCTTCCAGAGCCATCCTGCTATCTTTGCCTGCAAATAGGCTACGATTCCTCCAAATCGTCTGCAGTGGATCGCCAAAATCGTTTTGCTCCCTTTCGGGAAGTGTGTTGGAGGTGTTGAAGACGATTGCCCGCCTGGCCTGAAGCAGTCCGCGTGGCACTCCCTCGCCGCAATCGCCTTCCAGAAACTCATGGGCCAGGCCGGGCCGGATGACCATGTCCACCCAGCCCGTGAGGATGGCGGGTGGCATGCCCCCTCCAGTTGGAGTCATCAATAGGCCTTCCGGTGCTCGGATCGATTGGGCAATCGTCTGAAAATATGTTGGAAGCCCGATCCATCAGTATCACCCCGACCTCGATCGGTCCGGCCTGTGCATTCTCCTTTGTCAGGGAGAAGGTCTTCAAGGGGCTTTGAACCACCCACAGGTCCAGGCATAGAGTGGCCCTAGGTCTCCATAGCCAGGGGTCCCTCATAGGGCTTGATTATCCTTATCCAAAACTGCCCTTGATCTATGCCGGAGGGCACCCAGGTTGCTATATCGATCTCAAAGGTACCGTCAGATCCGGTCTTCAGCATTTCCTTAACCGACCCGTCCAAATTAAGCTTATTTACCGGATACCCTCCCCGGGCCTCGTCCTCGAAGTCGAGACTGTGGATGATAGCTCCTGCCACAGGCTCGCCGGTAGGTCGATAAATTACTCTGCCCCTTATCTTGCCGCCGGTGATCTCCCCCGTCTCCTCAGGAATATTGCTCGACGGTGGCTCATATTTTTCTTGCTCACCCTTCGAAGATCCCACAATTACATTCCAGGAGTAATCCTGGTAGCCGGATGAAACTTCTCCATCAGATTTTCTTGCCTGCCAAAAGGCGGTCATTCGCACACTGGCTGTCCCCTCTTTTTTTGCTGTCAGGGCGATAGTAGTGCCTGAGCCCAGGGTTTCCTCTCCGTCTCCACTGAGCACGCCTACGGGTCCCCATTTAACAAAGTTATCATATTCAGAATGAGTCAATGATGTGATGCCGACCTGGTCAAAGCGTATCCCGCTGGCAAAA
Source organism: Methanotrichaceae archaeon (assembly GCA_016927055.1). Taxonomy (GTDB): domain Archaea; phylum Halobacteriota; class Methanosarcinia; order Methanotrichales; family Methanotrichaceae; genus Methanothrix. The sequence goes on from JAFGNK010000012.1 coordinate 1,930, forward strand.
TCCGCATCAGGCATTTGAAAGGTATGCATTTGACCCACTTGAAGTTAAACGGTCTCTGTTTGTGAACCGGGTTGATTGGAAGCCTGTACCTCGCCGGATATTTTGATGAGGGATATTGGAATGGGTATCGGCTCGTCAGTTGCCCTCGCATTGTTCGTCTCGTCCGACTCGGCCACCTTCTCCTGCGGGTCAGCAATCACCCCGATATAGTAAAGGCCGGGAGTTATGTCGGCAGGGATCTTGCAGGGAATTGGACCGCTTCTGGATTCGCCCGCCTTCAGATCCACAATACCGTATCCGATATAGATGTCATCAGTGGTGATGGACTGGTCTGCTGAGAGGTAAAATCCGGTGTAGAACCCCTTTGCCTGAGTTTTGCCGAGATTTTTCAGCTCCATTTGGAATGTCAACCGATCCGGATCGGAAGATGCAGCCGCCTGATTTGGATCTACCTGAACCATGCTGACGGTCAGATCTGCTCTGTTATCTTTGGGGCTTCTCCCTTCCGGTCCCGAGACCTTTCTCTTCCACATCTCGTTGTTGTTCTCATTCTTCTCTACGACGTCCCCCGATCCTGCGTAGTTCGAGTTATCAATGGCCACCTTAATGTCATAGGTGCCCGTTGGTGCATCGGAAGGAATGGATATTGCGATGGTAGCGGTCTTTGTCTCACCCGGCTTCAGGTCCTGGATTAGGGCCGGATCCGAATTGTAAATACGGTTATAATTCTGGCTGGGGAACGCATAGCCGTAAAGCTTGAATGGTCCCGCCCCAGCAGCACCGTCGTTATTGAATGTCACCGCAATTTCGGCCTTCATGCCGGGGCCAATGCCTTTGGGAACAGATAGCTCCACGATCTTTAGATCTATTCCGTCACTGCTACTGCCACCGTTGCTTCCCGTAGAATTCGATTCCTCAGTCTCAGATCCTTTGGCTTCATATCCTCTGGGCTCAAAAACATAGCCATAGCCGGTAGGCATCCTGACCATCCTTATCGCATCTCTTCCGTTATGTGAAACGATTGAGATTGTGAAACTTCCTGCATTTGGATATGAGGCATCGTTTTTGATAGTCTCGCCGCTGCATGGGTTCAAATCTCCGCCGATCCATGTTCCTGTTATGGATGTCGATTTGTTTTCCCAGGGACCTGTGGCGGTGCCAACGAGATTGAGATCAACCCCTGTAAGATGCACATTTGACTCGCAGACAGGATTAACATGCAATTTCCCTGTCACAGAAGATCCGCTAAAGATCAGATTTAAGGTAGCAGGCCTGCCGTCGTATTCCGTGTATCCCTGGTACGGCATATTCTGAGAAGATGCAAAACCGGAAAGCATCAAGAATGCCAGTACCAGGACCCATGTGGACCTCAATATCATGTGAAAATGTTATATCATTATTAAACAAAAACCTTTGGCATCTAAGAGACCATCGCACCACGCGGCACCATATTGATATATGGGTATGTTTTGATATTATTTTGATATTATATTTCATGATTGCATGATCTATATCGAGAAAAAGGCAAGTTGGGGGGGCAATAGGTCCTTTCCGTCCATCAGTCTTTCTTCACACCTCAATATTGCCCGAGAGACGATCCGGAACCTATGGCGTTATAGACTTCGCATTGATGAAATTCGCCCTGTTCTATGTCGTTTGCCTTGCATGTCACCGCTACATACACCTGTTGGATTTTTCTTTCGGGGTAACTCATGGAAACCGTCTGCCCTATTGTCAAGAGATCGCTGGCTACCTGGTGTCCCTGGCCGGATTGTGTGATTGCATCGTCATAAACGAGTATTAAGAGCTCAGACCCAAAGGAAGGTTCATTTATCTTCACCACGGTTGGGCTAATACCAATCTCCAGCGCCCTGGCGCTCACCTCTCCGATTATCGTTTCGTCCGTTACCCCACTGGCTATGCCCATCAGGATAACCAGCCCTACCAGAATTTTTCTGTGCATTACTCTTCACTTCCATCAATTTGTTATCAAAATAAGGCATAAATAAATAATGCTTCAATGGTGCCGCGTCTTTTCAGACGCAAAAAGTTCTCTGGCCTGAGAGTGACGAATTGACGCCAGAAGCATCAGAAGGTAAGACCTACGACCCTATTGCTTCCTAATTCCCATGAGTCCTCCTGCATCAGGTCTTTTTTGCATTCTCCTGGCCCTCGACAGCCAGCTCTCTCAAGAAGCCCGTTGCCGGTGGACCATCAACGACACCTTGAAGATGGTCGTCATGCGCGACATAGACATCTCTCCAGATGCAAGCATGGTGGCCTACGTGGTCAAAAGCCCCATCTTCTGGGCTGGTCGGAAGACGGCAAGCGCCTGTACCTTTGGGAGGGTTTACGTCTCCGGCGTCGAGGGCTTTAAACCGGAGAGAGTGAGCAGCTTCAACGGCGCTCTTCCCCACCTGGTCCTGGGAAAAACCGAGATCACTGAGAGGGCGGTTTCGGGGGAGATGGTGCTCTATCCGCGTGGCGGCCATGAACCGGAGGGGCCAAAGCTGCTAAGAGACATTATGAGCCGCAACCTGAAGTGGTTCAAAGATTCGCCAAAAGCTAAGCTCGCAAGGCAAGACTTAATCTGTCTCTATAAAAAAAGAAAGGATAAAATGGGTGTTAGGGACCTATTCGTCCTCTCCACCCATGCCACCCATGCCGCCCATACCACCGGGCATGCCGCCCGGTCCGCCGGACTTGGAAGCGATGACATCATCTATCCGGAGAATCATGATGGCTGCCTCGGCTGCCGAGTTGATAGCCTGGGTCTTGACCCGCAGAGGCTCGACCACTCCCAGTGTCAGCATGTCCACGGGCTTGCCGGTGTCCATGTCCAGCCCGGAGGTCTTTACGCCCTTCTCATGCTGGCTTCGCAGAGACACCAGAGAATCGATCTGGTCCAAGCCGGCATTTTCGGCCAGGGTCTTGGGTATGATCTCCATGCCATTGGCAAAGGCCTCGATGGCCAGTTGCTCGCGTCCGCCCACTGTGGAAGCATAAGCTCTGAGCCTTAGAGCCAGCTCTACCTCAGGTGCACCGCCGCCAGAAACAAGCAGCTTGTCCTGCACAGCTACGCCTACGACGCGAAGCGCATCCTCCATGGCCCGGTCCAGCTCATCGACCACGTGCTCCGTTCCGCCTCGCAGGATGATGGATACTGACTTGGGATTCTCGCAATCTTCTACGAAGGTCATCTTCTCATCTGAGACCTTCCTTTCCTCGACCAGGCCTGCCTTGCCCAGGTCTTCCTTGGAGATCTCGTGGATGCTGGTGACGACCCTTCCGCCAGTGGCGCGTGCCAGCTTGTCCATGTCGCTCTTCTTGATGCGGCGCACGGTGTAGATCCCGGCTCTGGCCAGGAAGTGCTGGGCCAGATCATCGATGCCTTTCTGGACGAACAGTACATTAGCACCCGTGGCAGCGATCTTATCGACCATGCCCCTTAGCATGTTCTCTTCTTGATCCAGAAAAGCCTGGAGCTGATCGGGGGAGGTGATCTGAATCTTGGCATCAACCTCGGTCTTTTCGATCTCCACGGCGGCGTTGAGGAGAGCGATCCTGGCAGCCTTGACGGACTTGGGCATATTGGGATGGAGCCGATCCTTATCGATGACCACTCCGCTCACCATATTGGAGTCGGTGATTGATCCTCCTACCTTCTTCTCCACGGTGATGTTGTCGGTATCCACAGTCCCGTCCTCGTCCACCACGGCGCGAATTGCTTTAACTGCCATGGCAGCCAGCTCTTCGCGGGCCGATTGAGAGCCCTTGCCGGTCATGGCCGTAACGGCGATCTTCCTGAGAAGATCCTCATCTTTTACGGATACGCTTACGGCTAAGCCTTTGAGAATCTCCATCGACTTATCAGCCGCTGCTCTGTAGCCTGCTGCAATTACGGTAGGATGAATCTCCTGCTCTAGAAGTTCCTCGGCCTGCTTGAGGAGTTCTCCAGCCAGTACAACGGCTGTTGTCGTGCCATCCCCTACTTCCTGGTCCTGGGTCTTGGCAATCTCCACCATCATCTTGGCGGCAGGATGCTCGATATCCATCTCTTTAAGTATGGTGACGCCGTCGTTGGTGATTACAACGTCCCCCATGGTGTCTACCAGCATCTTGTCCATGCCCTTGGGGCCGAGAGTGGTCCGCACTGCGCCGGCGACGGCCTTGGCCGCCATTATATTCGATCTCTGTGCATCTCTTCCGGCAGTCCTCTGGCTGCCTTCTCTGAGAATATATATAGGGGTGCCACTGAATTGTCCAGCCATTAATACCTCAATAAATACTAATTTAACATTTATCTGTTGTTTGAACTTCTATATAAAGACATGCTCTTATGTGGCTGATCCGGGAAAAGGCGTATATGCTAAATCAGCTTTTTCCTCCTTTTCGCTTTATCATTATGATTTATTCATAATAGTTATCTTCTTTGAAAATAGAATTACCCATCCTTCGAATAGACATTTTGCGATCATAATTTCTCATAACTTTTAAGACTCGATCTCAAATACCTATAAATTATAAACTTGACTCTTTAGTCTCAGGAGGCTTTAGTAAAATGGCCCTGCAAACTAAGTCAAAAGATGAAGTCTTTGAAGCAATAGACAAATACAATGTAAGATTTGTCCGAATTTGGTTTACCGATATCCTGGGAACCCCCAAGAGCTTTGCCATAAATCCGAGCGAATTGGAAGGTGCTTTCTCAGAGGGCATGGGCTTTGATGGCTCCTCCATCCAGGGCTTTGCCCGAATCCATGAATCCGACATGGTCGCCAAGCCCGACCCGACCACCTTCCAGCTCATCCCCTGGAGGCAGCAGGAGAACGGCGTGGCCAGGATGTTCTGCGACATCCAGAATCCCGATGGCAGCCCCTACGAGGGCGATCCCAGGTACGTCCTGAAGAGAAACCTGGATCGCATCAAGGATAAAGGCTACAGCTTCCTGGTAGGCCCGGAGCTGGAGTTCTTCTACTTCAAGAATGAGCACAGCACAGAGTTCCTGGACACTGGCGGATACTTCGACCTGACCACAGCCGACAACGCTTCCGATCTGCGCCGGGACACCATCTTGGCTCTGGACGCCATGGGCATAGATGTGGAGTACAGCCATCATGAGGTCGCCCCCTCTCAGCATGAGATCGATCTGCGCTACAAGGACGCCTTGAGTATGGCAGACACGGTGATGACCTACAAGATCACAGTCAAGGAGATCGCCAGAAGGTATGGCTACCACGCCAGTTTCATGCCCAAACCCGTCTTCGGCCAGAACGGCAGCGGAATGCATGTGCACCAGTCTCTCTTCCAGGGAAAGAGGAATGTGATGTTCGATGCCGGAGACGCCTTCCATCTCTCCGATGAGGGCAAGTACTACATTGCCGGCCTTCTCAAGCACGCCCCCGAGATCACAGCCGTTACCAACCAGTGGATCAACTCCTACAAGCGCCTGGTCCCCGGCTACGAGGCACCCGTTTATATCTGCTGGGCCAGAAGAAACAGATCCACTCTTGTCAGAGTGCCGCAGTACAAGCCCGGCAAGGAGGCTGCCACCAGAGTGGAGTACAGAAGCCCCGATCCCGCTGCCAATCCGTACCTGGCCTTCTCCGTCATGCTGGCTGCGGGCCTGGCCGGAATCGCTAACAAGTACGATCTGCCCACTCCTCAGGAGCAGGACATCTACCACATGAGCGACGAAGAGAGAAAGAAAGCAGGAATCACATCTCTGCCGGGAAGCCTGAGTGAGGCTGTCCAGCTTGCGGAAGGAAGCAAGCTCATTCGCGAAGCATTGGGTGAGCATGTCTTCAAGGCTTTCATTGCAAACAAGAAGTTAGAGTGTGATGCCTACCGCTTGAATGTAACTCAGTGGGAGCTGGAAAGATACCTGCCCATGCTCTAGGGCCCATCATCTGGGCTCATCTTTTTATTTTTGTTTGTTAGCCTTACATCCAGAAATTATCTTGAAAAAAACGTGCGAGGGTAAACGTGACCGGAAATGTGCCTGCATCGACAAGCTTCGATCATAAGTATTATGAATGTTTCTTAAATAGATATAAAACATTTATTGAGATCACTTCTTGCCCACACATCATCAAATCGAGCAAGACATGCATCGGTAAGGTTGGCATTAAGCAGCTGAAAGGTCGTTGGATGGAGTAAAAGATTATTATGCCAAGGATTAGAAGGGAGCTTTACAGTAAAGAGATTTGCGCTTGCTCCATCTTTGGGGCCATGAACCGGGATTCTGAGCGCTTTACCGGGGCCGGCGTCATGAAGGCCATAGCTAATATGCACGTTCGCGGCAACGGGCTGGGTGGAGGCTTTGCAGCCTATGGCATATACCCGCAGTACAAGGATTACTATGCCTTCCATCTTATGTTTACCGGCAAAAGCCCGCAGGCCAAATTGTCGGCAAAAAAGGAGCTGGATGCCTTTCTTTGCCAGAAATTTGATGTGGTCTATGATGAAGAGATCCCTCATGGCGATGAGGCAACTGTAAGCGATCCACCCTTAGTCTGGCGCTACTTTGTCCTTCCCAAAAAGCAGGGCGAGGACCCTTCTCTCTCTGATGAGGATTACATTGTGGAGAATATCATGCTGGTGAACACCAGGATCGAGAATGCTCATGTGTTCTCTTCCGGCAAGAACATGGGCTGCTTCAAGGGCGTGGGCTATCCTGAGGATATCGGGGAGTACTTCATGCTCGACAAGCTCTACTCGGCCTATGCCTGGACGGCGCACGGCCGCTTTCCCACAAACACTCAGGCCTGGTGGGGCGGAGCCCATCCCTTCAGTCTCCTGGATACGACGATAGTTCACAACGGCGAGATCTCCTCTTACGGCACCAATCGCTGGTATCTGGAGATGTACGGCTATGCCTGCACCCTGCAAACGGACACGGAGGTAATAGCTTATGCTGCGGACCTGCTCATGAGAAGGCAAAAGCTTCCCATTGAGATTGTGGCCAAAATTCTCGCTCCACCTATCTGGGATGCGATCGACCAGATGAATGAGAAGGAGAAAAAGCTGCTCACAACTTTGAGGATGGTCTATGCGCCTCTGCTCATGAACGGGCCTTTTGCCTTAATCATCGGTCAGACGGGAAGAATGATCGGTCTCACGGACAGAATCAGGCTTCGACCCATTACCGCAGCCACGAGAGGAGAGATGTTCTACCTCTCCTCAGAGGAAGCGTCGATTAGACTTATTTCCCCACAGCTTGACCGCGTCTGGACGCCCAACGGAGGAGAACCGGTCATTGGCGAATTAAATAGTATGAGGAAGGTTTTGCAATGAAATCATTCGTCTTTCCTGAGTTTCAGATCATAAGGGACGAAGAAAAATGCGGTCAGTGTCGGGGCTGCGAGAGGCAGTGCGCCTTTGGTACCCACACTTACGATCCTGTGCAGGATCGGCTGATATCCGATGACTACAAGTGCGTCGGCTGCCAGAGATGCGTCATCTTCTGTCCCAAGAACGCCATAGTGGTTCGGCCCACGCCCTCGTTCTACCGGCCTAATGCCTCCTGGTCTCGTGAGAAGCTGGAAGACCTCAAGAAGCAAGCGGAGACGGGGGGGGTGATCCTTACCGGATGCGGGAGCGACAAGCCATTCCGTATCTACTGGGACCATATCGTGCTCAATGCTTCCCAGGTCACCAATCCCTCCATTGATCCATTGCGTGAACCGATGGAGCTGCGTACCTTCCTGGGCGCCAAGCCTGACATGATGGACATTTCTGCAAAGGATGGAGATGTGGAGATCAAGACCAAGCTCTCTCCCAATCTGATGGTGCAAACTCCCATCCTCTTCTCGGCCATGTCCTACGGAGCCATAAGCTACAACGCCTTTCGTTCCCTGGCGACGGCTGCCTGCAAGTCGGGAACCTACTTCAATACTGGTGAGGGCGGCCTTCCCCGGGAGATGAGGGAAGAGTTTGGAAGATGCGCCATTGTGCAGGTGGCATCAGGCCGCTTCGGCATAGATGCTGAGTACCTCAACTGTGCCCAGGCCGTGGAGATCAAAGTGGGCCAGGGAGCCAAGCCCGGCATTGGCGGCCACTTGCCCGGCGAGAAGGTCTCGGCTGCGGTGGCAGAGACGCGCATGATCCCCATGGGCACGGATGCCATCTCACCCGCGCCGCATCATGACATCTACTCCATTGAAGATCTATCCATGCTCATCTTCGCTCTGAAGGAGGCTACCAACTACGAAAAGCCCATATCGGTTAAGATCGCAGCCGTGCATAACTTTGCCGCCATAGCTTCGGGAATTGTGCGAGCCGGTGCGGACATCATCGCCATCGATGGTCTTCGAGGCGGAACGGGGGCGGCCCCCAAAGCCATCCGGGACAATGTGGGCATACCAATAGAGCTTGCCATATCCTCGCTGGACCGACGCCTGAGAAGAGAGGGCATCAGGAACAGATGTTCCATCGTTGCTGCGGGCGGAATTCGCTGTAGCAGCGACGTAATCAAGGCCATAGCGCTGGGCGCTGATGCCGTTTATATCGGATCGGCGGCTCTGATTGCCATGGGCTGCACTCTCTGCCAGAAATGCTATACCGGAAAGTGCAACTGGGGAATATGCACTCAGGACCCGCGCCTGTCCGGCAGGCTGAATGTGGATATCGCCTCGCAGAGGCTGTCTAACCTCATTACTGCCTGGTCGCATGAGATCAGCGAGATGCTGGGCGGCATGGGCATCAACGCCCTGGAGAGCCTGCGCGGCAACCGGGACCACCTGCGAGGTGTGGGGCTGTATGAGTGGGAGCTTGATGTATTAGGAATCAAGGGTGCGGGAGAGTGAGTGAAGAATGGCGAGAGCAGCGGCATCCCAATCGAATCTCGAGTCAGATCAGGCCGATGAGGGGAAGAGCGCTCTGATCGATGCTACAGATCTGGAGACAAAAGAGCTAAATGGCCAGCTCAGGGAGTTGATGCTCTCCGGCGTGAAAAAGGTCAACATCACAAATGTTTGCGGCCAGAGGTACATAGGCACCCGCCTTTACACACCCGAGCATCTTAAAATGGAGATCGAGATCTTCGGGACTCCCGGCAACGACCTGGCCGCCTTTCTTTATGGCCATAAGATAACTGTGCACGGCAATGCTCAGGATGGCGTGGGAAACACCATGGACGGTGGGGAGGTAATGGTAAAGGGACGATCTGGAGACGTTTTGGGTTTTTCCATGCGCGGGGGCGAGATCTATGTGCGAGACAATTGCGGCTACAGAACGGCGCTGCACATGAAGGAGTATGAGGACAAGAGGCCCGTTCTGGTCGTAGGCGGCAATTCGCAGGACTTTTTGGGTGAGTACATGGCGGGCGGAATTGTGATAGTCCTGGACCTGCATGGCCGGACTCATAAAGCCAACTTCATAGGCTCAGGCATGCATGGTGGGGTGATCTATCTGCGCGGCAATGTAGAGCAGTCTCAGGTCGGCGGGCAGGTGGACATTTCACCCATAGACGAGTCCGACAGGGCTGTCCTGGATAAATTTATCTCCAGGTTCGTGCAGCATTTTCCGGAGGTCGGCAAAAGCAAAGATGAGATCTTGAATTCTCAGTTCGTCAGGCTCACGCCCAAGTCGAAGAGGCCCTACAGCAATCTTTATGCTTACTAAAAAGTGTAGAATGTTGCTTGATATAAACTAAGAGCCATTAGGGATTAAGATGACAAAAGTGCTTGTTCCAACG
>JAFGNK010000112.1 GCA_016927055.1 Methanotrichaceae archaeon
GATCAGAATGCTGACATCCTAATAGTAGCATTCTATATATCGCCAAGATTATTACTACTATTTTACATCAAGATCGGGACACTACCCCCTCGATGCACGGACTTATCTTTCCAAACATTTTTTGGATACCTTATTATATCGGGTCATGTATCTGATTAGCTGAAAACTGTTTCCAAACTTGTATTTTGGTGGGCAAAATCTCATGGGTTTATAATTTGAGCAAAGGAACTCTATTTTCAGTGGAACGAATACATGACCTCATATCGGAGCCGTACATCTCATTCCGCCTCCTTCACCAGTTAAAACATTCATCTGCTCTAAAAAAGCTTTCGAGGCAGATCATTTCCATTTCTTCTAATTCTAAATATCCAACAGCGCCTTTTTCTCAAGCCGGATGGCGCACAGCTCTGTGCATATGGTCAAGTGTCCGTCTCCATTTTCCCTGTACCCGATCTGCATAACCTTCCAAATATATAACGAAATCCTTGATGCGACGGCAAGATGGCGTAAGAACTGTTTTCGAGATGTAGTACTTTTTTGTAATTTTGAGCACATCTTTAAATATACAAAGCATATATTGACGTTGGTTGGCACTATGACAAAGAATAACGATTTCTATAAACCTATTTTAGGGCTAATAATCTTAGGTATCACCATTTGGGTAATTTATAATGCAGTAGTATTTATATTAATTGGTATTAGTTCTGTAAGGACTGAATTAGCTACGGGCATTTTAGCTGCTTCCGGAATCATAATTGCCAGTCTCATTACTACTGTCATAGGAAAATACATAGAGAAAAATTATGAGACCGAATTGCAACATCGAGCGAACAAAACGGCAATGTATGAAGAATTCTTGAAATTGTTATTCGAAATATATGAGAGCACGCTACTCAAATCTGAAACCCAATCTCAAAAATTCAGCAAAGAAGCCCTTGTGCCAGCTATGGCTAAGTTCACAAAAAACTTGATTGTTTGGGGGTCTCCAGGGGTAATACGAAGCTATTCTGATTTTAGAAAATTATCTCAAATTCAGAGCGGAGAACTGTCACACAGTACTTCCATTTTATGGTCGATCGAAAAGCTCCTATTTGAAATCAGAAAAGACATAGGAAATAGTAATCGAAATCTAAAAGAAGGCGACTTGCACTCCTTATTTATAAACAATGACGCACTAAGTGAACTAAAGGAGTCCAAAAAAATGTAAAGTTAGTGATCTATCCGAATTGATCTATCCGAATTGATCTATCCGAATTGATCTATCCGAATTGATCTATCCGAATTGATGGCTGCAAACTGCCCATTCCCGGCCCAATTCGCAACAAATAAAAAATCAAAAATAAGAGTCGCTTATTCTACACTCCAATCTTCTCGTGAAACACCCTTTTCGCTTTTCCTTCCTGGCGGGGCAGGCCGCCTATGGGAAATACATCTCCCTTAGGGGAAAAGCCCAGTGTCTCCTTGAGCGCCTTTTCCACCATGTAGCCAGTGACTCTCGGCCCGGCCTCCACATTGACCCGCACATTGTTGACTCCGTCCACCTCTTCCACAATGATCTGGTAGTTGTTGCCGATGCCGGGGATGCCAAGAAGCGTCTGCTCGATTTGCTTGGGGAAGAAGTTCACGCCCTTGACAATCAGCATATCATCCCGCCGGCCGGTGATGGGCGCGATCTTCAGGTGCGTTCTGCCGCACTCGCAGGTGTCCCGGGATATGACGCGGGTCAGGTCAGCCGTGCGGAATCGAATCATGGGCAGCGCCTCGCGCGTTAAGGAAGTGAAGACCAGCTCACCCTCCTCTCCGTCATCCACCGGCTCTCCCGTCTTGGGATCGATGATCTCCAGAATGTACTGGTCCTCCCAAACGTGCAGGCCGTCATGAGCCGGGCAGTCCATGCCCAAAGTGCCCACGCCGCCCGACTCAGTCATGCCGTAGATGTCGAAGACATCGATGTTCAGGCCGCTTGAGATCTTCTTTTTCATGGACTCGGAGAACGCTTCCGCCCCGAAGATGCCGATCTCCAGGTCCGGCAGAGTCTCCTTCTGCTCCTCCAAAATCTCCATGAGCCGCACCCCGTAGCTGACCACGCCCGTGAAGACGCGCGTCTTCAGATCCTTGGCCAGGCGTATCTGCCGGGCAGTATTTCCGGGACCGGCCGGTATGACAAAAAGGCCTGCCGCCCGCGCCCCGTGGTACATGCCAAAGCCGCCGTTGAAAAGGCCGAAGAGCGGTGTGATCTGGGTGGCGTCTCCGGGCTTCGCCCCGGCCATGCGGTAGCAGCGGGCCATGCACTCCGCCCACTGGGCCAGATCATTCTCGGTGTAAGGCATGACCACCGGCGTTCCCGTAGAGCCGGAGGACATGTGCATCTCTACAACATCCCGGCGCGGCACACAGGAGAGCCCCAGAGGGTAGCTCTCTCGCAGGATGTCCTTGTTGGTCATGGGCAGCTTGACCACATCCTCTGCGCTGCGAATGTCCTCCGGCTTCACATTCGCCTCATCAAAGAGCCGCCGGTAGGAGGCATTAGACTCGTAAACGTGTTTGACCACAGAACGCAGCCGCTTGGACTGCATTTCCCTTATGTCCTTTAAAGAAGCGGTTTCCATTAATTTATTGTGAAAATTATCATTTTTCGTCATGAATAACTCCTCCCCGCAGCAAAGGCTCTCCGGTTGATCTCCAGAAACTTCTCCCGCACGCATAGGGCAATGGCCTTCTCCCATGACTCCAGGGGCAGATCCAGACCCAGGGAGATGGCCCCCAGCAGAACGACATTAGCCGCCCGAATGTCACCCAGCTCCTTAGCAATCTTTGCGGCATCAATGTAAACCAGCCTGGGAAAGGCCTGGGCCAGCATCTCCGCTGACGCTGCGTCTTTTGGATAATGGGCCGCGCCCGAGGAGACGGTCACCGGCATTATGGCCTGAGAGCTTACCGCGGCCAGACCATCCGGCCGGATGTAGTCGGCGTAGCGTAGCGCCTCTATCTTCTCCAAAGCGCCCAGAATGTGAGCCGCATTCCTGGCTACCAGGGGGCTGTGCACCTCTCTGCCGTAGCGGATCTGGGCCATCACCGAGCCGCCCCGCTGCGCCATGCCGTGCACCTCATTGGTCTTGACATCGTAGCCTTCCAGCATGGCCGCCTGGGCCAGGATCTCGCTGGCCAGCAAAATTCCCTGGCCGCCCACGCCGACTATTACGATGCTCTTCGTCTCCCCGATATCTGCGGTCCTTTCTGTCCCCTCTGTCTCTTTCGCCACATTTCCATTCGCGCTCATGCTCTCCCCCCACTGATGATGGCCCCGGCCGGACAGATCTGCTGACACAGGCCGCAGCCTGCACAGAGTGTCTCGTTAATCCTGGGGCCAGCCTCTCCGCCTTCAATAGCCGGGCAGCCCAGGTCCAGGCACAGCTCGCAGCCCTTGCATTCATCCGCCACGATCTTTCTGGTCACTCCAACCTTTTTCTTCTCCCGCAGAGGGCAGGGGGCACGCGAGACGATCAGGGACGGCTCCTTTGCCGAGATCTCATCAGAGATGGCCCGCCGGGAAGCGTCCAGGTCATAGGGATTGATCACACAGACACGCCCGATGCCGCAGGCCCGGCCGATATCCTCGATGGAGACGGCATTTGTCGCCTCGCCCATGAGAGTTCTGCCCGTGCCGGGATGGTCCTGATGACCGGTCATGGCCGTGGTGCGGTTGTCCAATACGATTATGGTGGAGTGGCCCTTGTTGTAGGCGATATCCAATAGGCCGGTGATGCCGGAGTGAAAGAAGGTAGAGTCGCCCACAATGCCTACTACCTTGCGAGGCTCGCCTGCCTTCTCCAGGCCGTGGGCCATGGATATGCCGGCTCCCATGCAGAGGATGCTGTCCATTCTGTCCAGGGGCGGGAAAGCTCCCAGGCTGTAGCAGCCGATGTCGCCGGTCACCACCACATCCTCTTTGCCCAGGGAATAGAAGATGCCGCGGTGAGGGCAACCGGGGCAGAGAACCGGCGGACGGGGCGGCAAGCGATCCGAGAACGGGGACGGCTTTTGCTCCGGCGCTTCTCGCCCCTCCAGCCTGGCCCGGGAGGCCAGCAGCCGGTCCACAGACAGCTCCATGATGCCGGGGACAACATCTCTTCCCCGGCAGACTATGCCCAGGGCCTTGACATGCTGCTCAATGAAGTCGTCCAGCTCTTCCACCACGAGGAGGCTGGAAACGCCAGCCGCAAAGTCCCTTATCATGGCATCGGGGAAGGGATAAGACATTCCCAGCTTGAGCACGCTGGCCTTCGGCCAGACCTCTCGAGAATACTGGTAGGCAATAGAAGAGGTGATGATCCCCAAATTCCGATCCCGCCATTCTATGCGATTGGCGGGCGAGCTTTCCGAGAGCGCTTGCAGACGAATCAGCCGGTCTTCCACTCTCTGGCGCATGGGCCGGCCCCATACAGGTATGGGCACAAAACGGGGCGGATCTTTGACAAAGCCGATCTTCTTTTCGGAGAGCATCCTCTCACCCAGCTCCACCAGGCTGCGGGAATGGCTGACCCTGGTGGTAGTGCGCAAGATGACCGGGGTCTTGAACTCCTCCGATACCAAAATGGCCAGCTTGAGGAAGTCCCTGGCCTCCTGGCTGTCGGAGGGCTCGAAGAGGGGAATTTTGGCAAAACGGGCGTAATTGCGGGTGTCCTGCTCGTTTTGCGAGGAATGCATGCCCGGATCGTCAGCCACGCAGGCCACAAATCCTCCCTCCACGCTGATGTAGCTTAAAGTCATGAGCGGGTCAGCCGCCACATTCAGCCCCACATGCTTCATGGTCACAATAGAGCGCGCCCCGGCCAGAGCCGCCCCTGCCGCCACCTCAAAAGCCACCTTCTCGTTGGGAGACCACTCACAGTACACATCGGGCTTGTATAGGGCCAGGTTTTCCAAGATCTCTGTAGAGGGTGTTCCCGGATAGCCCGCGCCAACCGTCACACCGGCCTCAAAGGCCCCACGGGCAATGGCCTCGTTGCCGGACATCAAACGTCTCAATGCCATTTTCTCCTAGGTATTTCATGTGCTGAAATGCTGGTGATTGTTGTTGATCGTCTATGCTCATCGATATACATCAAAGGTTCACGAGGCGATAAGAATTTTGGCTTATAATTCTTGTGGTGGACCCTTGCTCTTATTTTCAATTTCTGGGTGGGAGTCGAATTATATCTGAGACAATAGTGATAATCTTGATAACCAGACGTCAACTTTTTCATCTCGCGACCGGGCCCCTTTCAGGTAAGGAGATGGGCGAGTAATTAGCTTGTACTCAGCCAGGCCATCAATCGCCAACTACAAATATCTATAACGATTTTATGAGCAGTTTACCGCGTTTTGTGCGATAAGAAAGAGAACAAAGCTAACCGGCTGAGTTCTTAAGGCCAAAGAGTTCGATACATACCCGCTTGAATTAATTTTTGTTATACCCAAGAGAAATCAAAGCGAAGCGGCATGATTTTTCAGGATCTTATAAACTCCGGTTTGAGTCGGAAAGTGCCCTTATAATAATATCTTGTGGATTTATGCGTAGCGAAAAAGAGAAGATGGATTACAGGTTACACATACTGATTGGGTTTAGGGTTAGATCGTATAACCAGCTCTTTGACTTTAGCTAGGGCCGCATCTGAATCGGCTTACGACCCAAGTGTTTTGAGAGCGAATTTTTCGTCAAACCCATGGATCTTCGTCTAACGGATTCTTTTCAATAGCATCATTTATCCCTGTGGGCCGATTAGAAGCTGAAGTTTCTTTTGAACATAAATTATATTATGCTCTAGATCTATCCCAGAAGGATTATTTATGTCTCCGCCATTTAATTCGATAGTACGTTCATAGCAGGATATTGATTTTCTATAATAATCGATAGCTTTCGCATTATCTCCGATATCTTTGTAATGCTCTGCAAGATCATCAAAGCCCAATCCTAGACTGTGCCACTCAAATCTATCTACTGAATTTAATCTAATAGCATTTTCGTATGCTAAATTCGATTCTTTATATTTTTTTAATTCAAGGAAGGTATCCCCTTTTATGATCCAAGCGAGGATAATGTTGGGATCGTCGGGGCTTAGTTTGCATGCCTTGTTCAAAGCTTGAATGGTTTCATCATGCTTCCCTAGGACACGAAGAACCACACCTTTGTTAATCCAAGCTTCAGCATAATTTGGATTGAGTCTGATGGCCTCGTTGAAACATTTGAAGGCATCATCAGTTTTCATCTGGGAATAAAGAAGAGCAACACCTTTGCCTGTCCAGGCACCAGCATTATTGGGATCGAGCCTAATGGTCTCGTTGAAACATTTGAGGGCATCATCGTAGTAGAGTAGTGTCTTTAGGGCAATGCCTTTATTGTACCAGGCTATAACATCATTGGGATTCAATCGAATAAACTCGTCGTAAGCCTTTATGGCTTCTTCATAAGCTTTGATGGCATTATCATGCCTGACATAATCGTATCGAGCACCTTTGAGAACCCACCTGTTGAGATCGCTTGGATTTAACCTAATGATTTCATCCCAATCCTTGATGACCCCGTTGTAGGCTTTGATGGTCTCATCGTACTCGCCCCGATCATCGAGAAGGCTGCCTTTGTTAATCCAATCTTTCGCCGTCTTTTGACATTGTGCTGATGTCATAAGCAATGCCAGAAGAAGAATGAAAACGGCATAGATCAATCTCATAGGTTCGAGTAAGTGCTTAAGGAAGATATGTTTGTTGGCCTCGAGTCAAACGGCGGCGGCGCACCCCGCTGCAGAGCTGCGGGGTATTACGAATAAATAAACTATTGCATTAAAAGAGTGTGAGATTGGGCTTATCCATAATAGACTATAGCCCCATCTCTTTCTCCTTGGCTAAGGCCGCTTCAGATTCGGAATTTCTGCCTAGTGCTTTGAGTGCCAAACCTTTGTTGTGCCAGGCACCTGAAAATTTTGGATTAATCTGGGTGGCAGTATCGTATGCCTTGATAGCATCATCAAACTTGCTCAAAGCATAGAGTGCATTGCCTTTACCAAACCAAGTATCTGCATCTTGCGGATTAATTTGGATGGCACCATCATACGCTTCAATGGACTCATTATATTTGCTCAATTCACTGAGGGCGATACCTTTGCTACACCAAGCATCTGCAAGTTGTGGATTAATTTGGATAGCATTATCATAAGCTTCAATGGCCTCGTTATATTTGCTCATTTCAGCTAGGACAAGACCTTTGAAGTACCAAGCATCTGTATATCTAGGGTTAATTGTTATAGCACTATCTAAAGCTTCGTTAGCTTCGTCGTATTTGCTCTGAATAGCAAAAATCGTGCCTTTGTAGTAAAATGCGTTCGCATCCTGAGGATTAATATTGATCGCCTTATCTAACGATTGAATTGCCTCGTCATACTTACCTTGTTTATTAAGAGCAAGAGCTTTGTAGGTCAATGCATTATGATCAGAGGGTCTTAGCTCAAGAACTCTATCAAAGTATTTTACAGCGGAATCATAAAATCCTTTGTCATAAGAGTTAACACCTTTCTCATACCAATCACTAGCTGTTGTTTGTCCAAATACTGGTGTACATAGCACAGCTACTACGATCAAGATCAAAACGAATTTAACTCTAATAGATCTCCCTCCATATGACGTGCCTTTGCATCGGCAATTCTGTAACCATCTAAATCGCCTCCCTTTCGCGATCTGCCTCGCCCCGATTCTCCACATAGATGAAAAGTAACACAAACGGAAAAGCTAACAGCAAAATTATTCTTAAATATGGAACGACAAACCCAATGGTAAAATATATTAGGAGCATTATGCCAATTGCTTTCGAATAACTGTATTTGCTCATCTAAGCTACTTCTCCTGTAAAGCTCCATCCGTCATAACCAAGACTCAACTTTTCTCTCTTAATTATATTATCTTTACGTCTGGAACCGAGCATATCATCAGACTTTGCGAATTTGAAGATGAATTGACAATGGTGGCGTATTCGAACTTTCCGTTCAGCAATTCTTATGCGTGTCGTATCATATCAATATTATGACATAAATATTAATGGATGGCTTGACTTTTGAGCCAGCGCTATTACCACTCACTGAGGCCTAATCCCATACAGATCACGCTCTTCCTTTCCAGCGCCTACCCCACCGTGGCATAGATCTCCGTCGTGGACAGCCTCTCGTGCTCCCCTTGTATTTTGGATCATGGGCACCGGCACTCGCGCCATGAGCGCGTTCACTACGTGGCTATGCCTGAAGATATGGGGACATGACATTAATCCTGGAGAGCTTCTGCCTGGGCGAAACCACCAGAATACCGGCCTCTTCTGCCAGGCGGTCTATTATCCGGAGCACAGTCTTGGTGCTCAGATAGCAGAAGCTTCGGCTTCACAGACCTAGGCCCTTGTTTTTCCACAGCTTTGCATCTTGTAGGGGAAATGTTTTTAAATTCCATTGCGCTCCAATGTGCATCAGAGTATAAATTAGTACATAGAAGGAGGTAAAATATGAATAATCATATAATTTCGCGGAGTGCAGGGGCCTATCTGCACTAAAGGAGGAAAAAAGATTATGCCTTTGCCCTATTTTGCTTTGCTGATCTCAATAATAATTATGCTCTCGATAACGCTCTTTATCTTGATGAGGAGATACCATGATCAATGAGCTGCTGCTCGTGGCCTATGTAGCCTTTATAGTCCTGCTCTCTTATAAGCTGCGTCA
>JAFGNK010000013.1 GCA_016927055.1 Methanotrichaceae archaeon
AGGAACTCAGTTTAGAGATCAAATTCATAAACATCTGGCAATGCGCGGCATCAAGCTAAGATCTGGCATCCGTGGCATCTTTGGAAAATCTGGCAGACTCCGTTTTGATACTGTTGCTGCAAATCCCTGGATGACCAAAAGTCTCGCCAAAGGTAAATCAGATGACTGCGATCCAAAATCGATTGTCAGCTTCTGCCTGACAGTCAGATCAATAGATCAGAATCCATTTCGTTCGCCTTTTTTCGCGAATGGCCAGATCCCTTGCCTTATTGATTGACTTGCACCCCTTTTAATCAATCTATGAGCAACATAGCCATAGGCGCATGGTTTCCCGAGACCCTGAAATGAAATCACCTTTGCTGGCCTCTTGAGCCGTCTTTTTATGGCTGAACCAAAAGCTCCATCAACCCCTCACGCCATTCACCCAATTATGTCTATTCACCCTATTGAATTTCGATATGGCACCAAAGAGATGAAGGATATCTGGGAAGAGGACTTCCGGCTGCGCTGCCTCTTTCGCGTGGAGGCGGCTCTCTCCCAGGCAGAAGAAGAGCTGGGCATGATCCCAAAGGGCGCGGCCGCTGAGATCGCTGCTGCCGCAAAGGCTACCCGTCCGGAGAGGGCCAAACAGATCGAGGATGAGATCGGCCACGACATGATGGCCACCGTACTGGCCATGGCTGAGGAGAGCCCCAAATACGGGGAGTGGATTCACCTGGGCGCTACCTCCAATGATATCCTGGATACAGCCACCGGCCTGCAGATCAAGGCCTCCTTGGATGTGCTGGAGCCCAAATTGAAGAAGCTCCTGGCGCTGCTGCTGGAAAAGGCCATACAGAATAAAACACTGGTCTGTGCCGGTCGCACACACGGACAGATTGCAGTACCCACCACCTACGGCCTGCGATTCGCCATCTGGGCCTCCGAGATCGCGCGCCACATCGAGCGACTGGTGCAGCTTCGGCCCCGAGCTGCCGTAGGCAAGATGAGCGGAGCTGTGGGAACTCAGGCTGCCTATGGCAAGAACGGCATGGAGATTCAGGCCCGGGTTATGCATTACCTCGGCCTTACGGAAGTGGACGTCTCCAATCAGGTGGTGCAGCGTGACCGGCATGCTGAAATGGTCTGCTGGATGGCGCTCGTTGCCTCCACCCTGGACAAGATATTCGTGGAGATGCGCACCTTGCAGCGTACGGAGATTGCCGAGGTGGAGGAAGGCTTCGGCAAAAAGCAGGTAGGCTCATCGACCATGCCTCACAAGAGAAATCCGATTAAGTCGGAGCAGATCTGCGGCCTGTCCAGAATCGTGCGAGCACAGATCCTACCGGCATTCGAGAACATTCCCCTCTGGGATGAGCGCGATCTGACCAACAGTAGCTGCGAGCGCATCGTCTTCCCGGAGGCCTTCATCTTCACCGACCACCTCATTACCCT
Organism: Methanotrichaceae archaeon; assembly: GCA_016927055.1. Taxonomy (GTDB): domain Archaea; phylum Halobacteriota; class Methanosarcinia; order Methanotrichales; family Methanotrichaceae; genus Methanothrix. Next base: position 1,435 of record JAFGNK010000013.1, read on the forward strand.
GGCTACGCGAACGCTCAGCGGTCTCTCGCTTCGGCCTGAGAATATCGAGCGCAATCTAACTCTGCTGCACGGACTGAATATGGCTGAGAATGTGATGGTGGAGCTGGCCAAGAAGGGTGTAGGCCGCCAGCAGGCACACGAGATCATGCGCCAGAGCAGCATGATGGCCTTCGAGCAGAAAAGAGAGCTGGCTGATATCCTTCTAGAGAACGAGATCGTCATGGCAAACCTGAAGTCAGAGGAGATAGAGGCTCTTCTCGATCCGCACCAGTATATCGGAACGGCAGTGGCTCAGGTAGAGAGGCTCTACGAGAAGCTATCACAATCCTTTTTGCGCTGATCTCGATGCTGCCCGAGACATTAGCCAGAGAGTCTTTATTTATGTCGACATTTATGCCGTCGGTATTCTTTCTCAAGCCCGGCTCGATAAAAAGGGATGAGTGTGGCCGGATCTTAGATGCTCGATCGTCAGTGACGCTGATAGTCAGCGGGCGGCACAGGATTGTAGTGGACAGCGGCCTTTTAGGCGAAGAGGAGACGATAAACAAGGCATTAGCAGAGCTATGCATAAAGCCGGAGGAGATCGACTATGTTGTCAATACCCATTCCCATTCCGATCACTGCGGCAACAATCATCTATTTTCCCGGGCAAAGGTCCTGGCAGCAAAGGACGGAGATATGATTGCTTCCGGGGTTTGGGTCCTGGCAACTCCCGGCCACAGCATGGACAGCATTTCCGTGGTAGTTGAGACGAATCTGGAAAGCAATGGTTCTTTGAGTAATGGTTCTGTGAGCAATGGTTCTGTGGTAATAGTAATAGCAGGCGATGCCCTTCCTACTTTTGGGAATTTTCAAAAAAAGGTTCCACCAGCTTTGCATGTCAACCGTGATCTGGCCATGGCCAGCATGAAGAGAATAATGAAAATTGCAGACTTTGTAGTTCCTGGGCACGATTTTCCGTTCTCTATCAGAAAAGAAGCTTACGTTCTCCTCCCATTTAGAATAGGACCCGAGAGAGGGAAGTGCAGGCTCTGAGCTCTCTGATTGAATTCTGGCAAAATTGACCTCATGATCCCTTGTATATGAAGGAGAGATATATCTACAAATCTAAGTTTAGGCAAGCTATAAATAGTTATAAAATGTATATGTTATGCGAATGCAGCTAAAATTGACATCAAAGGAGAGGTTAGTTCTTTACGGTCTTGCCAGATATCCGGGGCTCAGTGACATAGATCTCGCTTCCAATATAGGCGTTGATCGCTCAACGATATTCAAGAGCAAAAGAAAGTTTAGAGATTGGAAACTCATAAAACTTTTAAACGTTCCTTCCGGAGAAGCTGTAGGTGCCGAAATACTGACCTCCGTCTTCGTCAAGTATAGTCCGACCGCTCCTTTTGAGGTAAGAAAGGCATCCCCCTCCTACCAGAATTGGGTGAGCTATCCCAACTGCGTTTCGCACATTGCCACAGACACTGATTCGGTATCAACGTTCTACTCCAGAAGTCTCACAGACTTTCGGGTGAACTTCGATCCCATAATCGACGAATACTACCGTAACGATTTTGTGGAGGAGATTCATTACTTCCATTATCCCTTCCAGGTTTCAAGCTACTCGGCTGATGCCGCTCTGGCGGTAAACGGCCTGTTTGATCTCGCCAGATCCGATCTTCCTGAGGAGATAATGCCGCCCAAGGCTGTTTTAACCGAAGACTCCCGCCTCACCGAAAAGGACAAGCTCACTCTCTACGCTTTTGTGAAGTATCCCATGCTCTCTGATCTTGAGCTCTCCCGGAGAACGGGCATCTCCCGGCCCACCATCTCTGGGAAGCGAACCAAGTTCTTCCAGAGCGGTCTATTGACCCGCGAAGCCTACGTGGATTGGCAGAAGATCTGCTGCGAGTTGATGTCCTTTTATCATGTGCGCATCAGGCACGGTCACGATCGCGAGGATCTCTCTGCCGTCTATCAGTCCTTCCGCAGTATCGGAGCGCCACTGTTCAGCTATCTTCAGCCGGGCGAGATCTTCGGCGCCTTCCTGTCCACAGGCTATCCGGATTTAAAGAGCCGCATGGATAAGGAGCTTCGTGCTCTCTCAGCCCAGGGCCTCATCAAGGAGCGACCCATGCTGGTGATCATGCCACTTACCGAGATCAAGGCCAGCAAGATCGATTACGCGCCCATGGTGGCTAAAATGCTGGATGTAGGCAAGGAGATCTGAAGATTTCATTTTCGGGCGAGATTGCCGTAGTCTGCACCAGAGCAGATCCGGCAAGCCTCAATATTTATGAGCGTCTGCTGGAGCTGTCATCCTGGCAGTTGCAGGAGGGCTACAGGTCTTTTGATCGATGGCGCCTGATAGTTCACGACGGCAAGCAGACGGGTCTAAGCGGGCTGGATGATCGGCTGGCCGATTTAGGGCTGCATCCCGAGATGGTTGTCTTCGCCAGCCGGCATGAAGCAAAAGCTGGTTTGCCATGGCTGGGGGGGCACTTCACCGGAATATTAGAGGACAAAAGAGCCAGGCTTTCCGCTGCTGCGCCTTGTGGCTTGGTCTCATTTTTGCATAACATCGCCGATCAGGCTGTTCCGGGCTATGCGATATCTGCCGAGGCCACCCATCACGGACCGGTGGACTTGAAGACGCCCTGCTTTTTTGCCGAGATCGGCAGCACTCTGAAAGAATGGCAGAACAGGCAGGCAGGGGAGGCTGTGGCCAGGGCGATTTTGGCCCTGGACGCAAAGGAGCTTCCCGTATTCCTGGGCTTTGGAGGCGGGCACTACGTGGCCAGGCAGACGGACCTCATGTTCAAGGCTTCGGTGGCCTTTGGGCATCTCTTCTCCAATTACCAGATGGCAGGAGTAAATCGCGATGTAGTGGAGGATGCCCGCAGCAAATCGAAAGCGGTCTATGCATATCTTGATAAGAAATCCCTCCGGTCAGAAGAGAAGAAGAGAATCGTTGGAATTCTAGAAGAGCTGGATTTGCCTGTGCTGAGAAGCCGTGAGATTCGAGCCAAATTCCCATTGGCGGAGAAGGATTATTCGTCTCTGGCATAAAAAAGGTCTTTTCCAAAAAACTGCGGCATCCCTGATTATCGCTAACAGCTACGACTAAACCACAGAGGCACAGAGACACAGAGATAAAAAAATAGGTATAGTGAAAATCAGCGAGGCCGTTGTTTAACAAATTTTGGAAAAATTTTTCCAAACAAAAGGACATAAAGCTCCGAGAGTGCACACAAAGACTATCCTGGTGGCTTTGATAATCTAAGGAATATCCTCTAAAGTTTGCGCCAGAATAACCAAATAGAGAAGGGCCCATTTTGTCATGGTTAATAATCATATAATTTCTTTGAAATAGTTTAATATAAATTATTTATGCTTAAGTCTTGCTATTATCCGGATTTATTCCAATATTTTCCGGCAAAAAACTTATATTAGCAAAAAGAATTTATATTAAGAACTTCAATACAGTATTTAAAAATAGATTAAGTTTTAAAATAGGCCAAGTGGTAAAAATGCTAAAAAAGTCAGGAAACTGTCCCACCAACAGCTTCTCCGCCTTGCAGGAGAAGGCGCTCGATCTCATCGGCTCGCAAGGAAGCGGCCTGTTTCAGTCAGAGCTGCGCCGCCTCCTGTCCATTGATAGCAGCAAGTGCTCAAAGATGGTAGGCAAGATGCTAAGCTCGGGGCTCATTTATCGAGAGAAGGTTCCCGCCAGCAGCACATATCTCATAAAGCTCACCCGGCCCATCCAGGAGATTTGCGTCCAGGAGATCTCTTTCGACAAGCCGGCTCGCCACAACATCGATAGCTACTTAACTGAGATCTATCTGCTCTATCTGGTGCGCGGCATCTCTTGCTAGAGGCCGCAGGGGCTTATGGCTTGAGGGCATACTGGGAGATCTTGCGTCCGTTCAACTGCATGATGGCGGCAGCGGCGGCTATCATCGGTCTGGCCATCGCCGGCGGCCTGGACCCCGTTTCGACAGCACTGATTTTTCTGGCGGTTTTCCTGATTACCGGAGCAGGAAATGCCATCAATGATTACTATGATCGAGAGATCGATGCCATAAACAGGCCGGCAAGGCCCATTCCCAGCGGCCGCATCAGCGTGGGGGCGGCCTTTAATTATTCTCTGGCCCTCTTTGCCGTGGGCTGCATCCTGGCGGGCCTGGTGAACCAGATCTGCCTGGCCGTGGCCGCCTTCAACTCTGCCCTCCTGTTTCTTTATGCTCGCAACCTCAAGGCCACGCCCCTGGCCGGCAACATCTGCGTGGCCTTTCTCACCGGCTCGACCTTCCTCTTTGGGGGGGCAGCCGCGGGCCTGCAAGGCCTGCAGGCCAACCAGATTCCTTTTATGCTGTCCTTCTTGGTCAGCATGAGCCGGGAGATCGCCAAGGATATCGAGGACATGGCCGGAGACCTACAGGGCGGCGCGCAAACTCTGCCCATAATGGCAGGCGAGCGCGCTTCTGCGGCTTTGGCGGCAGCTTTTGCCCTGGCAGCGGTGGTGCTGGGCTTCTTTGCGCCCTTTGGCCGGGTGTATCTGGTCATAGTAGCGGTGGCGGATCTGTTCTTCCTGATATCTGTGATGAAGATCGCCAGAGGAGATGCCACGGGATCGCAGAAGGCGCTAAAGAAGGGAATGGCCGTGGCGCTGGTGGCTTTCCTGGCGGCGGCTCTGCTGCAAATGAATCTCTTTTGGATTTGATGGCCTTGCATATTCAGGCAAGACTGCGATCGGATTTCATCAAAGTCCTTTGATCGCTCTTGCTCTGTGTTGTATGAAATTGCCTTCTTTGTGGTCATTGGAGAATGCAATCAGTTATTATTAATATAAAAATATAACCACAAAGACCACAAAGCTCACAAAGGACGCACAAAGAACAGAGATTTACTTCCATACTCATGGGCGATGAAAAATCATGAGCGTTTCTCTGCATTGGCCATATGGTCAGCCATTTGGCTATAACCAGTGGCTAGCAGCGTTTTCACCTACAGTTCACAGAGGGCGCACAGAGATGAACTAAGCAGAGCGATTATAGATGCTTGCCAAGTGTTTCCTTGAAACGGTAATCATAAAATAGTTAACTGAAAATAAATTAAAAAATAAAATTTATCTATGCGCAAAGTACGCCACTATCGTTTCTCCCACCGAGTTGACCTGCACGAACCCATAGCGCTCGAACTGCACCACTTTGCCGATCTCCTCGGCAATGCCGGCCTCGCCCACACCCTCATCGACGCCGTCCGGCTTCATGACCGTAACTCTCGGTCCGTCCACGGGCGCCCATTGGATGATCCTGGTCCTCTTGCCCATATCCTTGCCCAGGAAGCGCGCCCTGGCCGGCTCCAGGCCCGTAATCTCTACGTTGCATAAATCCTTAAGCCGGATATTATCGCCCACCTTGAAGGCTTCTAAATCGCTCTTGCAGATGAACAGCTTATTGCCGGCAGGAATCTCCCGAAAGCCCCGATCTGCGGTGGGATGCAGAGGTGCGTGCGCCAATGCGGGCACCTCGCCTTCGATTTCCAGGGCCACCGGCTCCCAGACAAAGAAGCGGCGGTTGGCCTCGGGGTCGATGATCTTTCGGTTCTCGGCGTAGATGGAGTCCATGCTGATGGAAATGTCCGTCTCGCCCACGCCAAGGTCAATCATGAATTTTCGCAAGGCTTCAGGCCGGATGCCCCGACAGCGCATGGCCCGCACCGTGGGTACCCGCGGATCATCCCAGCCAGTGTACTCTCCCTCCTCGATGGCTTTGCGAAGCTTGCTGGTGGAAAAAGATCCGAACTGGTGAATCTTGATCCTGCCCCAGTGAATCACCTTGGGATACTCCCAGCCCAAATGCTTGTAGAGGTATCTCTGCCGGCTTCCGCTATCGGTCAGATCCTTGCCCCGAATGATGTGCGTGGTTCCCAGCAGGTGGTCTTCCACCGCCGACTCGAAATCAAGCAGCGGCCAGACGCGGTACTTGGTGCCTACCAGAGGATGAGAAGCGGTGACGATGCGAAAAGCGGGCCAGTCGCGCATGGCCGGATCCTTGTGGTGCATGTCTGTCTTGACCCGCAAGACCGCTCCCCCCTCCGCCATGCGGCCATCGAGCATCTGCCTCCATAGATCCAGGTTCTGCTCCACGCTCTGATCCCGATGCTCGCACACGATTCCCCTGTCCTTGTGCTCCTTGAAGACGGCCTGGGCGCAGCCGCAAACATAAGCCCCGCCCCGCCGGATCAACTCTTCTGCCAGGGAATAGTACTGGTCAACCCTCTCGCTGGCTATGATGACCTGATCGGGCCTGGCACCCAGCCAGGCGCAGTCCTCCAAATACCAGCCGTAGGCCTCGGGCATGGGCCTCTTCTTGACGGGATCGGTATCATCGAAACGAATGATGAACTTGCCGCCGTACTTTTTCACATACTCGGAGTTTACGATGATGCCCCGCGCACTGCCCAGCGTGGGCGGCCCATTGGGATTGGGTGCAAAGCGCATGACCACGCCCTTTTCAGCATCCTGCAGGGCAGGCAGGCCCTTGTCCGGCTCCTTTTTTTCTGAGAGCTCTTCCAGCAGCTGCGGGGCAATGGTCTGTAGCCTCGCCTGCCACTCTTCCAGGCTGGTCTTCTCCACAACGGCCAGCACCTCTTTTACCAGGGGCGATACCTCTTTGGCCTGGGCACGAAACTCCGGGTGCTCGCCCATGAGCTTGCCCATGACCGCTCCAGCATTGGGTGCGGCTTTGTACTTCACGGCGTTTTGCAGCGCATACTTTTCTATGAGCTCTCTGATCTCTTCCATGAAACATCTCCCAAAGACCGGGAAGACCGAGGGGAAAATTATGCCCGAGTTCTTCCTGTTCAGGTGATTGAGCTAATTTCGATCACTCTACTTTAATTTGATTGTTCGTTCATTGCCGCGGAGCGCTCCGCCATTGAAAGAGCATCAGATATGATTTTATCATGGTCAAAGGCAAGAGGCGGCAGGCCTTTCAAAGGAAAGACCTGCGCGCTTCTGGCGTCTGATCCGGCCATGAGCTCGCCTTTGCCCAGGGCGAGGAAGGCGGCGGATACGACATGCCCTCTGGGATCGCGGGAGGGATTGGAATAGATGCCCACCAGCCCCAGCAACTCGATGGTAAGGCCCGTCTCTTCCCGGGCCTCCCTTACCGCGGCAGCCTCAACCGTCTCGCCTACCTCTACAAAGCCGCCGGGCAGGGCATAGCTGCCCGCAAAGGGCGGCCGATCTCTCTTAATGAGCACGATTCCATCCTGATGGAGTATTACGGCATCCACCGCCAAGAGTGGAGTCAAAATCCTTTTCATCTCATTCATTGAGCAAAATTTCATCAATCATAACCAAAAGGCTTATCTACGTCCAAAGTCGGACGCTAGTACGGCAAAGGTCGATTATTCGCAAATACCTCCCTACCCTACATCCAATCGGCCTTTGGCCATCTTTTTGCTGGAGAAACTAATTTGTAATTTGGCTCTATGACATAGCTCTAATAGCAAGCGAGAATACTATCATTGATGCCATTTTATGTGCTGAAGATGGGTGGAAGCCTCATGCCCACGGCCCGAGATCTAATCCGCGCCCTTTTGCCCCTCGCGGAGGAGGGCTACAGCTTCCTGGTGGTTCCGGGCGGCGGCCTCATGGCTGATCTGGTGCGAGAGATCCACTCTCGGGGAGATCTGAGCGAGGAGGCCGCGCACTGGATGGCCATATTAGCCATGGAGCAATATGCCTATTTCCTGGCGGATGGAACAGGGGCCGCCCTCACCAGGGAAATTAGCCGCTCGAAAAGGAAAAGCGACGGCCCGGTCCAGGTACTCTTGCCTTACCGGGCCCTAATTGAGGACGATCGCGGCCTGGGGCACAACTGGAATTATACTTCGGATTCGGTGGCGGCCCTGGTGGCCTGGAAGCTTCACGCTCCTCTTATCAAGGCCACCAATGTGGATGGCGTGATCCTGGATGGAAAAGTAGTTCTAGAGGTACCGGCAAGTCGCATGCTGGGACGCAAAAGCTGCATTGATCTGGGCACAATTGAACTTCTTTGTGGCCTTCTTAAAGGAAGCAGCGTCTGGGTTCTCAACGGCACCGATGTGCAGCAATTCATCAATGCCTTGAAGAGGGGAGAAGGCGGAACAGTTATCAAGGGTTAACAAGAAAGCAATTGGGGCAAAAAGCCATAAATGCAAAGGAAACCGTTGATCTGAGCCTGATATTCTCGGCATGAGCAAATGAGCAAAGGCCGGGGTCTACTCCAAAATCAAAGCAAAGCCAAATTCATCCCTAATATTCATCCCAATTCATCCCAAATTCAGTCTATCTATGGGAAGGTTTATACAGAGAAATACATCAACCAGGGAGGAGATAACATGAAGGAAGAAATGCCAGAGAAATGCATATCATGTGGTATTGCGCTGATCGGCGTGGGCGGAACGAGATTTCCCTGCCCTAGCTGCGGAACCGTAATTGCCAGATGCAACAAATGTAAAAAGCAGAGCAATCTATATACCTGCAAAGCCTGTGGCTTCTCAGGACCATGAGGTGGAAAAGATGGGAGACGCCGCAGTAAGAATGAAGGTTATGCCGGAGAGCGCCGAGCTGGATCTGAAAAAGCTTGCCGAGGACATCAAGAAAGTAATACCCTCTTTTGCCAGGTTGCATGCCATCGAGGAAATGCCCATTGCCTTTGGCTTGAAGGCCTTAATCGTGGTAACAATAATGGATGATAAGGGAGGCAGAAGCCCGGATGAGATCGAGGTTGCCGTCGGCAATGTACCCGGCGTGGAATCCGTAGAGGTGGAAGAGGTAGGTCTCCTCTAAACCACTCTCTCGTTTTACTTATCGCTTTGCCCCGGCAGCGGGCAACACAACTGGGGCTTGTAGATCAGTGGTAGATCGCCGCCTTCGCAAGGCGGAGGCCACGGGTTCGAATCCCGTCAAGTCCATCTGGTTTTTTTATATCCCCTTGACTGTTTGCATCCCTCTGACTTTTTACGTGCATCTGCCACCATCATGGGCTAAGCCTCAGGAAAATCATTTTTATTAGTTTTCCGGGGCTCAATTTCCAGGGCAAACCTGGCATTTAGGATCCGGCATTTAGGATCCGGCATTTAGGATCCGGCATTTAGGACCCGGCATTTAGGACCCGGCATTTAGGTTGCACGCCCTCTCTCGTGGCAGGAAATGAAACTACGGCCATGTTTCCTGGAGTAAAGTACTTAAGTTTGTATGCAGAACAATTTTTATGGCAAAAATTCTCGACAACATGGGCAAAGCGAAGAGAAAGCCCATTGTGCTCCGGGAAAGCTCGCGAATAAGCGGCGATGACTTGATAGATATGAAGCTTCATGCCGCCCAACAGATCCTGGCTGAGGTATTTGGCATCACAGTTGTTGAGGCGGAAGAGATGATAAAGCAGCGAAGTAAAGAGAGAATGGTCTGGCCGGAGAAATTCTCATTGCTCGATAGATAATGATATATCAGTTAAAGCAGTAATTTAGGCCTGATGGTAATGCTGGCAAGGTTGATAAAAACCGTCATAAGCGCTGCTCTGCTCAACAAAGCGGTAAGGGATGCCTTTATGGTCGGGCTGATAAAATCGGTGAGCTGGATCTTCCGACCATCGACATTGTCAAGAATAAAAGCATTTGTCACCAATCTGGTTGCGTCAACGCCAGGCAGCAGTGGGCCCAATTTTCTAACCAGTCTTTTCAAGGGTGCAGCAGAATTACTGCTCCTCCGATTTGCAAAACGAGGTGGTGTTTCAGGGGCTGCGGCACTCTCAGCTCTGGCTGCTCTTCTGCTGGGCATGATGAGGGGACGAGAAAATAGTTCAGGCCCGAGCAGCAAGAAGCAAAAGGATCGAATCATCGACCTTGATGAATACACCATCGTGGATGAAAGGCATTGAATCCTTAGGGAAATAAGCAAGCTCAAACGAATCAAAGACTTCCCTCTTTGCATCAGAAAAAAGAAAGGCAGAAAAAAAATTTATGGATTACCAATACCAGTATCTATTGTAGTACCGATTGGGGTACCAGTAATTGGGGTACCAGTAGTAGGAGTAATAATAATTGTATGGGTAGTAATTGGTGTAATAGTAATTGTATGGATAGTAATAATTGTAGGGGTAATAGGAATAACTGTAATAAGAGTCCCAGGGAGACAGCCAGTCATGCGAGGGGTGCGTCCAGTGTGTAGATGTCATTGAATGCCCCGAATCTCCGTATCCAGAAGGCTGTGCGGCTGCTATAGTACAGAGCAATCCAAGTACTAATAGAGAAAGTACCATTATAGCCTTAATAACAAACACCTCCATATAATAAGGGCCATCAAAGTATTAAAGCTTATTTTTCGTGTGAGAACCTTATAAGTCACAGCTTCTTTTTTCCCTTCGGCCTATTAAGTCGCTGACGTAAAATAAAATACACAAGTTTATATTGTAGAACGTTGCCTATATAATTATGGAAGACAACGCAAATTACAGA
>JAFGNK010000113.1 GCA_016927055.1 Methanotrichaceae archaeon
CCCGCCCTGGAGATGAGCCTTGCCGCCAGTATCGGGCCGGCGAGAGTTGAGAGATTGGGAGCAAGAGACTGCACAGAGCCGGAGACGTCTGTTTCCGTAGCCTTGCGGGACTCCCGGAGGCTCAAGATGGCTTTGGCCAGCTGCCCCATGTTTTCGTCTTCTTTTAGACCTTCCGCCAGATCCTTTCCATGTATAATCTCCTGGCTGTGCAGGCGGGACCACTCATAGAGCCGCTCGTCCAGCAGATTGATCGCCTGGGAAAAATTATCCAGGGCCTCCATGGCCTGGAGAAGATCATGCTCCGCGGTGGTACAGGCCAGAATGCTCCGCCGCACCAGGCCTAAGGCCGCCTCTCGCAGCCGCTCATTGTATTCTCTGTCATCGACGGCAAAGCCGCAGGCCTTTGCCAGGGCGCGCAGATCGGGCTGGGGAAGGGGAAAGAGTGGGGCTGCCCCGGGCAGGAGAGGCTCTAAGATCCCGTCTGCCTCTTTCTCAGCAAGTAAGGATCCGGTCCGCAGGTCAACTTTTCCAAACCAGGTTAGGATCTCCATTTGCTTATACACCTGCATGGTCTGGAATAGATTACTTTCGGCCTGCACAGATTTAGTTTAAATACTTCCGGGCCCAAGTTACAGTTACCTCTCAACAAAAAAATTAGGGGGTTTAATTGTCTATGAAAGAACTGGTTGATCAGATAAAAGCTCGTCTCATGGATCAGAAGATCGAGGTCTCTGATGAGGATATCGAGTCTCGCCTAAAGAAGCTAATCGTGGATTTTCGCGTGCCTGAAGGCGAAGCAAGGAGATCGGTTTTAAATTACTTCTTCAAAGAGCACGGCATAGTGCCCCAGGTCAGGGCCGGCTCGGAGAAGGTTAGGATCGCAGAGATAAAGGAGGCAGGCAAGTGGGTGGATCTGGAGGTTAAGGTTTTAGATCTCTGGGAGCCAGCATCCGATACCATCTCTCAGACGGGACTGGTGGGCGACGGAACAGGGTCCATGAAGTTTGTGAAGTGGACCAAGTCTGAGCTGCCCAATCTGGAGCTGGGACGAAGCTATCTCTTAAAAAAGCTGGTCACGGACGAGTTTCAGGGCAGGTTTTCCGTAAAGCTGAATCGCACCAGCCAGATCGAGCCGTTAGATGTCGATGTGGAGGCAAAGCCCGCCAGCAAAGCCGCCAGCCAGGTTAAGGTAGTGGAGATCGAGGAGCCAGGCCAATGGGTGGATCTGAAGGTCAAGGTGGCGCAGCTCTGGGAAGCAAACAGCGAGGCCATCTCCCAGTCGGGGCTGGTGGGCGATGATACCGGCACCATAAAATTTGTGAAATGGGTTAAAGCCGATTTGCCGGACCTGGAAGAAGGCAAGAGCTACCTTCTCAAAAACATAGTCACGGACGAGTTTCAGGGCAGGTTTTCCGTAAAACTGAACCGCACCAGCCAGATCGAGCTGTTGGATGTCGATGTAGAGATCGGCTCCGTAGCGGCAGAGTTCTCAGGTGCCCTGGTAGATGTGCAGAAGGGGTCAGGGCTTATCAAGCGCTGCCCTGTTTGCAAGCGCTCTTTGGCCAAAGGTGTCTGCAACGAGCACGGAAAGGTGGACGGCACCTATGATCTGCGCATAAAAGCGGTGCTGGACGACGGCCGCCGGGTGCAGGATGTGCTCATGAACCGGGAGACCACGGAGAGGCTGGTAAATCTCACTTTAGAGGAGGCCAAGCAGATGGCCATGGAGGCGCTCGATCATGAGGTAGTGCGCTCCCTGATTGAGAGCAAGCTGATGGGGAGATACTATTCCATGACCGGACCGAGAATTGATCGTTATCTTCTGGTGGAAAGCATCAATGAAGTCCCCCCGGTATCGGCATCACAAGTGGACGAGCTCATAGCTGCAGTGGAGGTGGCTTAAGATGGCAGGATTTTCTAGAGAAGTAGCGAAGAGGGTCTTCGCAGAGGAGCTGAAGAGTTCCAACTACTCCTTCCGCGATGGGGAGGATCAGCATCAGTATGCTCCTCAATATCTTCTCACCCCCACAGGAGCGAAATGCAATCGTGTCTTCGTGGTCGGAACCCTCACCGAGAAGGATGACATCGGCGGCGACACAGAGTACTGGCGGGGGCGAGTGGTGGACCCCACGGGCAGCATACTCATCTATGCCGGTCAGTATCAGCCGGAAGCGGCCCAGATACTCGCCAGCATGGAGGCGCCCTCTTATGTGGCCGTGGTGGGCAAGCCCAATCTGTACCAGACTGATGACGGAAACATCATCATATCTCTGCGTGCTGAATCCATTCAGCAGGTGGACGAGAATACGAGAAACCAGTGGATAATGGACGCAGCCCGACGGACTCAGGAGAGGCTGGAGATTTTAAAGAATGCCAGGCCAGCCCCTGTATCCAGCGATTTTACCACCGCGGACAATGTGCCTGCCTCCTCGCCCACCCAGGACACGGATAGAGCTTTACAGCATTACCAAACCGACATCGAGCATTTCCGGCAGATGGTCCTTCGTGCACTCTCCTCCTTGAAGGCTGAGCTGGCCAGGAGCAACATGCCACAAGAGCTAAAAATCGCGAAGAGTGCTATTGCCGGAGGCGAGAGCGAAACCGCCACGATAGCTGCGCCGCCGGAAGAGATGCCGGTATCCCGAAAGAGCAAGCCCAAGAAGAGCGAGTCCTTGAACGCCTGGCCGGAAGAGGAGAACGACGACGAGGTAGAAACAATTAACTTCAGCAAGAAGAGCTGAAAAGTCTTATATAATGTGCTGAAGATCTATAGCATGGGTGAATCAATATGGTAATTGGAGTAACGATGGTAAAGGTGGTGCCGGGACAGGAGAAGACCGTCTACAATGCCTTACATGAGATAGATGGCATTAAGGATGTCTATCATGTCTTCGGCGAGTTCGACTTCGTGGTCATCATCGAGGTTGAAGGCCTGAGCGTGCTCAATAAACTGGTGGACGTCATCCGCGAGATAGATAACGTAACCGCCACCCAGACCGTAGTCGGGGCTGAACTGTAGCCCTTTTTTCCCTTTTATGGAAATTGCCGAGGAGCTGGCCAAGCAGCAAAAGGCCATCTCCGTAGCTGAATTTTTTGAGAAAAACCGCCAGATCCTGGGATTCGACTCAGCGCCCCGAGCGCTCATAACCTGCGTGAAGGAGGCAGTGGACAACTCCCTGGATGCCTGCGAGGATGCCGGAATACTGCCGGATATTTTTGTGCAGATAAAGAAGAGCGGCGAATACTTTCAGGTCATTATTGAGGACAACGGGCCGGGCATTGTGCAGGAGGAGATCCCGCGCGTCTTTGCCAAACTGCTCTATGGATCACGTTTTCATACGCTACGCCAGAGCCGCGGCCAGCAAGGCATCGGCATATCCGCGGCAGTGCTCTATTCCCAGCTCACAAGCGGCAAGCCGACGAAAGTCATCTCCAAGATCGCCCCTGACAGACCCGCCCACTACTGCGAGTTGATCATAAATACGGCCAAAAATGAGCCGGAGATTCTCAAGTCGGAGGAAGTGGACTGGGAGAGGCCGCGGGGCACGCGCGTGGAGCTGGAGATGGAGGGCTCCTATGTGAAGAGCCGCCGCCAATCGGTTTATGGCTCACTGAAGAGCACAGCCATTGTCAATCCCCATGCACGCCTGACCCTGGTGGAGCCCGAGGGCAACGTGGAGGTCTTCGAGAGAGCTACGGAGAGCCTGCCCAAAAAAGCCTATGCCATTTCCCCCCATCCGGCGGGAATTGAGCTTGGCGAGCTGATCAAGCTCCTGCGCTACACCGATAAAAAGAAGCTGCGCATCTTTTTGAAAGAGACCTTCTCTTCCATCGGCACCATCTCCGCTCAGGAGCTGTGCAGCCGGGCGAGCCTGGACCCGGAAGAGGACCCTACCGGCCTGGACCATGAGGCGGCCAAGAGATTGCACAGCGCCTTCAAGAAAATCAAGGTCAAGTCGCCACCCGTGGACTGCCTATCCCCTATTGGCGAGGAGCTGATTAAGGCTGGCCTCGAAAAAGAGTTTCGGCTGGACTTCATCGCCACCACGGTCAGGCCTGTCTCCGTCTACTCGGGCAATCCCTTCCTGGTTGAGGTGGGATTAGGATACGGAGGAGAGCTGGAGAAGGAGGGGCGCATTGAACTGCTACGCTTTGCCAATCGCGTTCCACTCGTCTATCAGCAGGGTGCCTGCGCCGCAACTCACGCTGTGGAGAGCGTCTCCTGGAAGAACTATTCCCTAGGCCAGCCCACGGGAAGCGGCGTGCCGGTCGGACCGGTGGTCCTCCTGATCCATATCGCCTCCACCAACATTCCCTTCACCTCGGAGAGCAAGGATGCCGTGGCCGATATGCCGGAGATTTTGACGGAGATCGATCTGGGGCTGAAAGAGGTAGCGAGAAAGCTGCGCCGCTACCTGAGCCGGCAGAGCATCCTCTCTGAGAGGCGGGAGAAAGAGGAGATCATAAGAAAGATCCTGCCCCGCATTGCCAGGAAGCTCTCCGATGTCCTGGAAAAGGAAGAGCCGGATATCGGACCGGTGGTAGCCAAGATCATGGGCAACCTCCTTGTATTCAGGAGAGTGGAGAGGAATAACGGCCAGCTATGCGTAAAAATACTGGTAGAAAATCACAGCGAACTGATGCGGTCCTTTAAACTGCATGAAGTGCTGGCAGTGCAGGCCGACTCAGTCTCGCCAGACGCCAAAGTCATTCCCCTTGGAGACGGCTACGACTACCACTGGAAACTCTCTGTCGGTCCCGGCCAGAACACCATCCTCAGCTACAGCATCGCTGCCGATGGAGTATCCCTGAAAGAGCCGGTAGTGGAAGGCCTGGAGGCAGAGATCGTCACAGGGGCCAGGGTGATCTAGCCAATGGAAAAATCCGACGAGAAAATTGAATTTGAAAGAACGGAAAAGATAGAAAAAGCCGAAAAATCAAAACGGGCCCAGGAGAGGTTGCTTGGCCTTGCGGATACTCTTTACAACCAGTTCCAGCAAGGCATAGTGCCCCATATCTCCCTGCCCTCCCGAACCAAAGGAAATATCGAGTTTTCCAGCAAGGATGATGTCTGGGTTTATGGAAACCAGGAGACGACACGCAGCGTCAAGACCGTGCGCGGAGCCAAGACGCTGCTCAAGACAGTTCACCTGGCTGAGCTGCTCATCAAAGAGCATTTGAAGAACAATCGCGGCTCGACTTTAAGAGAGATCTATTATATCTCCGAGAACTGGGACATCGCCAAATTCCATGAGCAGGCGGAAAGCGACCGGCTTATCGAGGATCTGGAGATCGTCACCTCTCTGCACCGGGAGGATTTTCATGTCCGACCGGAGGAGGATGGGGCGGCCGTCTTCGGGCCGCTGCGCCTCAAAGAGCAGACTCGACGGGGCGAGAGGGAGATGCACTGCCAGGAGGATGTGGGGGAGGCCGGTTACCAGATACCCTTCAATGTGGATAACATCGAATTTTTAAGCCACGATGCAAAAATGGTCATGGCCATTGAGACAGGCGGAATGTATGCCCGGCTGATTGAGAACGGCTTTGATGAGGAGTACAATGCCATCCTGGTCCACATAAAAGGCCAGCCGGCCCGATCCACGCGCCGCATCATAAAGCGGCTGAATGCAGAGCTGAACCTCCCTGTGGTCGTCTTCACGGATGGCGATCCCTGGTCCTATCGTATCTTCGCCAGCATCGCTTACGGAGCCATCAAGAGTGCTCACCTCTCCGAGCATCTGGTCACTCCGGGGGCTCACTTCCTGGGAGTGCAGCCCAGCGACATTGTGGACTACAACCTCTCCACAGACAAGCTGACCGACAAGGATCTGCAGGCTCTGCGAAGCGAGCTGACTGACCCACGTTTTAACACGCCCTACTGGGAAAAACAGATCAAGCTGCAACTGGACCTCAAGAAGAAGGCAGAGCAGCAGGCCTTTGCCGGCAAGGGACTGGATTATGTGACCAAGACCTATCTGCCGGAGAGGCTGACAGAGATGGGAATAATTTAGCTCTTGAGGTATTTTCAGATTTGATCATCGATTTTCATACTCACATCTACCCGGACCCTGTAGCGGCTAAGATCCTGCCCGCTGCCAAGAGGAAGCTAAAGGTAGAGGTTCCAGGAACCGGTTCGCCCGGGGATCTGCGCCACATGATGCAGGCAGCAGAGATTGCCAGGTCGGTGCTCCTGCCCCTGGCCAAAGGCAGGGAGGATGTCTCCAGCCTCAACGACTGGATTTTTTCCGTCTCGAAAGAGTGCAGGGAGCTGACTGCCTTTGGCGCCGTTCATCCCTTCATGAAAGATATGGAGGCCGAACTGGACCGCCTGGCCGCCCAGGGAGTTAAGGGAGTCAAGATGATGCCGCTCTTGCAAGAGGTCTATCCCGATGATCCCCGCTGCAGCAGGCTTTACGAAGCATTGATAGAGAGAAAGATGATCCTGGTGACACATGCAGGCCGAGACCCGCTGGACCGGCAGGAGGTCTTTGGCACGCCGGAGCGCTTTGCCAGGACCGTTGAATGCTATCCAAAGCTGAAGGTGGTGCTGGCCCATCTTGGGGGTCTACGCATGTGGGATGAGGTGAGAGAGCACCTTCTTACCGCAGGCGGAAATGTCTATTTCGATACGGCTTACGTCTCCTTTTACATGGGCCCGGAAGAGATGGCCGAACTGATAAGAGATATAGGTCCAAAGAGAGTCATCTTCGGCAGCGACTATCCCTGGGAGGAGCCGGGCAGAGCGGCACAGATAATAGCTCACCTGGAACTCGAAAAAGCGGAAAGAGAGGCAGTGCTCTGGAAAAATGCCAGCATGCTCCTGGATTAGATGCAGGCCAAAGGTTTATACTTCTAAGAATAAATGTGCTGAGCCATGAAACGCGATCTGCTTGACATTTTAGCTTGCCCGCTTTGCAAAGGCAACTTGACATTAGAGGTATTCGAAGAGAACGAGAAAGAGATTGTTACGGGCAAACTTTGCTGTCAGGCCTGCCAGGAATGCTATCCCATTGAAGAAGGCATCCCCAATATGCTTCCGCCCGATCTGAGAGATTAGTCCGATTTTTGGGGCAAGAAGCCCGGCAAGAGCGAAACATGCAAGCTACAAAGCATGCTAGCTGCAAAGCATGCTAGCTGCAAAACTTGCTTCCAAGAGATTGTAGAAGCTGCAGAGGGCACAGAAATATAAGGGGTGTCACAAGCAAAATATTTATACAATATTATGAGATATATGATGTGGGGGAGATTGGCAATGGATCATGTTGTTCACATTAACAATGGCAGTGGGGCGGCCAGGCCCATAGTTCTTCGTCTTCTTCCCGGTGAGGAGACCATCTTCAACCTCAAGGTCGTCAATCACGGGGAGCCGTCCAGTATCTCTCTGCAGGCCAGCAATCCCGTCTTCAAAGCGGTGCGCTTGAAAAAGCCGGACCACTATGTAACCAGGGAAGAGACCATCCCCATCCTGGCCAGGATGCCGGCCAACAAGAAGCGACTGGATGGCGAGATTCTCCTCTCGGGAGACGGCAGGGAAAGCCGGGTGCCAATCACTCTTTTGCTCGATTCGGAAGATCCGGGCGACGATCTGGAAGACCCCGGTCAGCAGGGGGACGAGGAATTGAAGGATGATCTGATGGGAGAGGCTCTGGAAAGAGAAGATGCCGATGATGAGAATGACGGCGGGGACGAAGATGAGGACGGGGAAAAAGAGAAAGTGCCCTGCCCCATCGCATTCTCACGCGATCAAGATCTGCAAAGATACCGATCAGCTACCCGTCAGCGAAGAGTAGCTGGAGCGCCTGAAAGACGCGGGAACAAGCGCGTCCAGGAGCGAGCAGGAAGACGCGCCGATGATAACGACGAATACAGCTATGATCGGAGCAATGCTGGAAGCGATGATCGCAATGGTTATGGCGGTGATAGCTACAGAGGCAGGGAAGACGAAATCGAGAGCTTTGACGAAGACGATGACAACCGTTTTGAGACTCGCTTTGATACTGGTATTACTCGTATTGATGATCGTTTTGTAGACAAAAGCAATAGACTGGAGGAAAGCCCTCGTTTCAAACCCAGGCAGATTCCTCCTCCAGAGAAGGAAGAGAGGCAGAGGTTCACAACCGGCTATGAGGAGGAGCGCCACCAGGAGTACCGGGGGCATCAAGAGGACCAGAGGTACCAAGAGGACCAGAGGTACCAGGGTTACCAGGGATTCCATAAGGAACTGGACAGCGAGAGCCAGGAGATCCTCACCTCTGCCGAAAGAGCGGAAAGGGCCCCTGAGGAGCCGGAAGAATATGTGGAGCGAGAAGAAGAAGGGCCTCTTCCTTCCCAGCTTTTAGATAATTTGGGTGGCTTTGGGGCCCTGGGGGCTCTGCAGGTGATTCCTGCGACCATATTCCTGGCGCTTGTTATCGTTTTGGTCTTGACGTTCATCACAGAGAGCATTCCAGAGTTTCCCGGCGCTTTGGCATCGTCCATCCTGATCGTCACCCTTATCATATACGGAGCGGCAACGCTGCTCAAGGCGTGAGATGTAATTTATGAGATATATTGTGGTCACAGGCGGGGTTATGAGCGGCCTTGGCAAAGGCATTACGGCAGCGTCCATTGGCAGGCTGCTCATGAATAGGGGCTATAAGGTTACAGCCATCAAGATCGATCCTTACATCAACATCGATGCCGGGCTCATGAGCCCATTCCAGCATGGCGAGGTTTATGTCCTCAAGGATGGCGGCGAGGTGGATCTGGATCTGGGCAATTATGAGCGCTTTTTGGACGTCGAGCTCACCCGCGACCACAACATCACCACCGGCAAGGTTTACAGCACGGTCATTGAGAAAGAACGCAAGGGCGAGTATCTGGGCAAGACGGTGCAGATAATTCCCCACATCACCGAAGAGATCAAGACCCGCGTCCGCCAGGTCTCCCGGGACGGAGGCTGCGAGATCTGTCTGATCGAGGTGGGCGGCACGGTGGGCGATATCGAGTCCATGCCCTTCCTGGAGGCCATGCGCCAATTGCGGTATGAGGAGTCGGGAAACATCTTCTTCGTGCATGTCACCCTCGCTCCTTCCACGGTTGATGGAGAGCAGAAGACCAAGCCCACTCAGCACAGCGTCAAAGAGATGCGCCAGCTCGGTCTGCAGCCGGACATGATTGTGGTGCGCTGCGAGCATCCCCTCCTGGAGGAGACCAAGCGCAAGATAGCCCACTTTTGCGACGTGCCCGTGGAAGCAGTCATAAGCGCCCACAATGCCGACGACATCTACCGCGTTCCCCTGCAGATGGAAGCGGAGGGCCTGGCCAGGTATATCATGAAGGCCATGCGGCTCTTTCCCCTGGAGGAGAGGAAGGACTGGGACGAGTTCGTAGCCAAGATGGATGCCGCCCATGGAGAGGTCAAGGTGGCCATTGTGGGCAAATATACTGTCGGCAGCCAGTGCGCTGACCCCATGGAGGATGCCTACCTTTCCATCCGGGAATCCTTAAAGCA
>JAFGNK010000114.1 GCA_016927055.1 Methanotrichaceae archaeon
ATTTAGGCTGATGATCTTTCCGGGATATAAACCTAAACCCACATTTTCATGCTCATGGGTGCCTAGCCAGGCATGACGGTTTCAATTACACTGAGCTGTGTCTCTGTTCGCTCTTTTAGCTCGTCCATGAACTACGCTATCAGAGTCTATTAGTATTAAATCTGCGGCCAGGGAATGGTGGTCTGTCCGGCCGAGAAGAGTTAGATTAGATTTGGTCCTCGCTGTTTCATGAAGAGGCAGTGGTTTTATTATCTCTGTGCCACTGTGATAGCAAAGAAAAAAAGACCGGCGAGGCTATCAGCCCTTAACCGGTTACCTCAATTTCCAGAACATCCACAAAGGTCTCTGCATTGCCGGAAGCAGTGGCAACGATGCTCACTTTATAAATGCCTGGAGCCACGTCGGCATTCCAGATCCCCACATATTTTCCTCCAGTAGTATGCAGAAGGCTAGTCCTTGCTCTCTCGGAACCGTCGGGCCCGTTTACGATGGCGCTGCAGCGCAGGGTGCTATCTGCTTTCTGCTCATTGGTGCTGACGTCTGAGGGAAGAGAGGTCTTGCCAGAGGAGCCGATTTGAACATAGCCATCCTTGCGGTCCAGGTTGGCAAAGCCCTGCGGAGATCCAAATCCGCAGGTGGCACATCCCTTCACTGTGAGCTTGACCTCGTCATTTGATGAGTTTGAATTCTCCGCAGACGCTGTCTCTTTTGTTTCCTTTGTCTCACTGATCTCCTTCGCCTGCGTCTCCTGGAAAGATGCCGTTATGCTTGTGGCCTGCCCGGATCTCACCGGATTGGGCCTGGCCTCTATATCGGTCAGCTCGTAGTTGAATTTGGGCTGGTTTTCCAGCCAGTCACGCCAGGAGTAGAGCCTGGCATCGTAGCCGGAGAGCGTCAGGGCAAACCAGACCAGCGAGGCTTCGACGCCCACGTTGGTATAAACTACAACGGGCCGATCCTTCTCCAGCGAAACCAAAACCTTTTGCAGATCCTCTTCCGGTGCCATCCGCCCATCTTCTAACAATTCCTCGTAAGGAATGTTGATGGCCCCGGGAATAGAGCCGATCTCATAGTCCCTGGCAAGCCTGGCATCCACAATCTGGGCCCCACCGCTCACGACGAATTCGTAGGTAGCGAGAAGCTCAGGCTTGAGGTGGGGTGTATATTCCGTCTTCGGCCTTGTGGCAGACACGTTGCTGACATTTTGCCCGGCTGCCGCCCAGTCATCGATGCTGCCGTCCAGAACCCTTACCTTTTCATGCCCCAGATATTTAAGAAACCAGTAGCTGAAGATCGCCGGGGATGGTCCGCCGCCGCAGGGAAGACACTCTCCTGCGATCACCAGCGAATCATTACTTGATATGCCTGCCTCACCCAGCAATCCGGTAATCTCCGATACGGACTTAAGCTGCCCGCCATTGCCAAAAAAGCCCTCGTAGTTGACACTCACGGCGCCTTTTATGTACCTGGATGCGCCAGGGCTGATGTCGAGCACAACGTCGTCAGAAGAGACCGCCATTGGAGATGCAAGCGCCCCGGCAAAACTCCCCGTTCGCACCTGCAAAGGGCTGCCTGAAACGGAATCGATGACCGCCAGAGCGCTTGCGCTTAAAATCAGGCCTTGCAAGAAAAGAAAAATGATCCCATAAATGATCATCATCTTTGCTATGGCAGAGGGTCCCCTGCCTTCTTCCCGGCAGGAATTTGAATTGATATTATTTGGTGGAATCATTCTTTTTCCATCCAGTCCAGGTAGGTATAGAGCCTGGCATCATAGCCGGAGAGCTTTAATGCAAACCAGACCACAGAGGCCTTCATACCCGTGTTTGTAAAAACAACCACCGGCCGGTCTTTATCCAGCATCATGAAAACCCGATTCAACTGACCCTCGCCCTTGATCTTTTTGCCATCGAGCACGCTGGCATAGGGTATGCTGATTGATCCCGGTATGCTGCCGGACCCAAACTCCTGCAAGGTTCTGGCATCAACGATCTGTGCCTGTCCGCTCCTCACGAAGTCGTAAGTGGCAGTGTAATTTGCCGTTTCTGCTGGAACATAGATTTTGTTGGGCAGTATCCTGGCATCTGTTGAGGTGGCCTTTCCCGATGCCGCCCAATCTTCGGCCATCCCATCCAGGACCAATACATTCTCATGACCAAGCCCTTTCATCATCCAGTAAACGTAAGTGGCCAAAGATGGGCCTCCCCCACAAGGCAGGCATTCGCCGTAGATGATGACGCGATCCTCACGAGAGATGCCTCTATCTCCAAGGATCTTTGTGATTTCAGGCACGGGCTTCAACGTTCCCGGACGCACATCAAACTCCATGTAAGGTATGACCACAGAGCCTGAAATATGCGTGCTGGAGTTTTCGCTCACATCCAAGAGAATATCCGCATCGGTGATATCTTCCCATGGAGCAAGAATCGCTTTAGCCCTATCGCTTCGCACCAGGCTGGCTTGCTCTTTTGCCGCCTTTACGAGAGGAGCACCGTCAACATTCTTGTTTTCCTCGTCCTCTGAGCCGGAAGCGCTCATGTTCCACCTCATCTCCCTCGATTTCTCCGGCCATTTGGTTGCTACAGTCTGCTCCTGGCTGGTGGTGGTTTTTCCAATCTCATCCAGCTTGGCCATAGGGTCCCAGCCGCCATCGTCACAAGCACCTCCCAGAGAAGCACATTCAGCTCCGGCATATGCGCTCTGTGATAAGGCCATGATCGCCATTAAGGCAGCGCAGACTATATAGATGCCAAGACATTCTTTCTTCTCTTCCATGAATTGCCGCCTTATTTCTTGAGCATTTTCTTGATCTCTTCCACGGTCGCGGTCCTGCCCATCATCACGGACTTTCCATCGATATATAGGGCGGGGGTCATCATCACTCCCCGGTCCATGATCTCCTGGATGCTGTCCACCTTGACCACTTCCGCAGAAATACCGGATTCCTCTACAGCCTTCTCGACATTTTTCAGCAGGCTCTTGCACTTGGCGCAGCCTGTTCCCAATACTTCGACCTTTACCATTTTTTATCACCTTAATTTTTTAAAACATAGCTTCATTTATGGCATTGCACTTGACCTGCACTTGCCTTATCTCCACCTATCTCTATGCATTTCTATGCCCATCTATACAATTGCTCCATAGATCATGCCGACCGTAGTCGATATCATAACAACGAGTACAACGTAGACGCCACTCTTCTTCAGGCCCATGATCCTGGTGATCACTATTATGCTCGGCAGGCTCAAAGTGGGCCCGGCTAAAAGGAGAGATAGAGCTGGGCCCGCTGCAGTGACGCCGGTACTGTAGCCGAAGAGCGTGCCTACGATGGGAACCTCCAGCAATGTGGGCATGTAAAGCAGAGATCCGATAATCGAGGCCAAGAAGCAGGCCAAAAAGCTGCTCGTGCCGAAGACTGTTCGGACCCATTCCACAGGCAAAAAGTAGCCGATCATGCCGGTTATAAATGTTCCGACCACGAGCAGGGGAAAGATCTTCTTGGTCAGCCACCAGGTCTCGGAGAGGAACGCCTCTTTCTCCTCAGGCAGGTAATAAGTCTTCATTAAGAAGGCAGCCATGATTATAAGGACTCCTACGATTATCGCTTTAGGCAAAAGCTCTATGGCGCTTGAGGTAGCAGTGAGCAGTATGGCCACCAGTACGGCCATGAATATGCCTGTAATGTATTTAGGACGGTTCTCCAAAGCAGGCTCCTCATCAAACTGAAACGCAGGCGCAGAGTCAGGCGCAGAATTTATTTTGCACTTTACTTCGGTACGCTGGAATATGGCCGCCATAATGAGGCCGATGACCACGGCCATGGTTACTGCCGCCACCGCCCTGGCCAATCCCAGGTCGAGACCCAAAACCCGGGCCGTGAGGATGATGGCCATGAGGTTGATGGCTGGACCCGAGAAGAGAAAGGCCGTGGCCGGACCGATTCCTGCACCCCTTTTTTCGATTCCCGCAAACATGGGCAGGATAGTGCAGCTGCACACCGCCAAAATCGTGCCCGAAGTGGCGGCCACGCTGTAGCATAGCCACTTGGGAGCGTCTGCACCGAAGTACTTGAGAACCGTTTCCTTGTGCAAGAGCGCAGCGATGGCCCCGGCAATAAAGAATGCGGGAACCAGACAGGTCAAGACATGGGCTGATAGATACTCCAGTAATGTTGAGAGCCCCGCTTGCAGGGCCGCCATGATGGTGTAAGTAACCATAAAATCAGCTCCGGTTGTTCAATGATTTCTCTAAAATTCTTCCTGCCTCAGCAAGCTGTGATATCTGCTTTAAAGCCAGGTAATCTACCATGCGAATCAAGTCGAATACTTGAGGGTCCTTTATGCGGTAGATTGTCCTTTTGCCGTCTACTTTGCGGTCCAAGATATTAGCTTCATAGAGGATGTTCAGATGCTTGGATATGGTGGATTGGGATCTCTGAAAAGCAGGGAGAATCTCGCAGACGCAGCGCTCGCCTCCGGACAAATATTCCAGTAGCTCAAGCCGGGTGGGGTCAGATAAGGCGCTGAGGATCTTGACTCGCAAGTCTGAGACAGATTTTGGTGTCATGATGATAGCATGTTAAACCCGTATTCGAATATAAACTTATCGCCATAAGACGATAATAAGATTAGTAGTGGAGGGAGTGGAGGACGCAGATGCAAGGTGGAAGAAGTGGCTCACGAGCTGCAAAGAAGCAGAGGCAGACCCATGATTGTGAATTTTTCTAATTCTAAATTGAATTCAAGGCCTTCCTCAAGAACTCTTTTGCGCGCCTTACCTCAGCAGGATCGGCAGCACCTGTAATTTTCGAGTCCGATCGGGCTTCCTCCAGCGCTTCTGTCAGGATCTTCATCGTTTCCACCGATCCCGGACAGGATTCGTTCACTTTGACTTTATCCTCAGATCCATAAATTCCCAGAAAGGGAAAGATGCGACAGGACCAGGGCCTGGCGGCATAAATTTTGCAGCCTTTTATATTGGCATCATAAAACTTGCAGGGTAGGATATGCTTAAAGTCCAGCACGCCTGGCTTATCAGGATCCGGAATAGTGTACTTCTTAATAGCCTTGTTCAGAGGGATTTTGAGATGCCTGGCTATTGCCGTCGCATCCTCGGGACGCAGCCTGATCGGATCGCCCGTGGTGCAGCAGTTTCCGCACCTGTGGCACTGAAAGAGCAGGTGACAGGCCATGCGATAGTAATCTACAGTGGTGTAGCGAGGAGCATCGAGCTTCGTGAAGACCTGACTGTCCGGCAGGGCCGTGGCACTGAGGAGCTGCAGGGCCACCTTTCTCGCTTCTCTCTTCAATTCCGTCATATCTGTCATTTATGCCCTGATTTTTGCATAGACATCCTTTTCAATCTTGCCCTTCCTCATGATAATTATGTCCAGGGAGATCGTCCTCATCGGCAGGTCTAATGTCGGAAAATCCACTCTATTTTGGCAGCTTACGGGAACGAAGGTCAGGGTTGGAAAGCGTCCTGGAATCACCCAGTACCCCTTCAAGGCCAGGGTGGGCGACATCTTTTATGTGGACATGCCTGGATACGGCTTCATGCTCAAAGCCACCCGAGCCGAGCAGGAGAAGACCAAGGACTTGATTGTGCAGTACTTCGAGCAGCATGCAGAAGAGATCCTCCTGGCCGTACAGGTTATCGACGCCGCCTCTTTCCTGGATATTGCCGATCGCTGGGAGGGACGGGGCGAGGTGCCTTTTGAGATCGAGCTATGGGAATTTTTGAGCGATATGGGGCTGGATGTGGCACTGGCCGCAAACAAGATGGATCGCATAGCTAAAGCGGATGTGGATGGGGCACTGGATCTTATCTGCGAACGGCTGGGCATGATGCCCCCCTGGACGCAGTGGCTGGATAAGATCGCACCCATCAGCGCAAAGCGCGGCCAGATCCAGCCGCTTCGAAGCATTATTGGGAAAAAGCTGGCGGAAAAGAGTCCCGGCTGATGAGGTGGGCCATCATCTTATTGACAACAAAATGGCTTTTAAATCTGCCTTACGCAAATGCTAAATTTGATAGCGGCGGATGGAGGTAGGTGGGGACCTGATGAAGGAATCCGCCGCTCATTGCTTTGATAATAATGAATAATCACTCTTTCAATTATCCTGCTGATTCACATATCGCCATTTTCACATCGAATTGTAACGTACAAATGTTCTATTAGATCTTCATATAATAAAAATTAAAAGGAACTGCAGATTAGTATTACTCATTATAATTATAGGTCGGTAATGCAAAAAAATAGACGAAACAGACTGCGCCTACAGGCAACCAATCAACTCTGATTGCGGCGCAGGCGGAGTTGCCCCAACGCTGGATAAACTTCTCGCAGGAGAAGACGCCAGTCAGGTACTTGACAGATCCGCCCAGCCCCTTGAGCTTGAGTGCTGGTTTGGAGGCTGGAGCCCCGGCAGCTGCCAATCGCCGCTCACGAGCGCAGGAGCACTTGGGCTGGCAGGCAGGAAGATCAGATCATGCTGGCGAGAACACAGAATGTGACTAATTGAGGACAAGAGGGCAACTTTTTTCGTTAAGCTGAAAGCCATTCTTCTCTGCTGATATCGCCTTGTCTCAGGATCTTCTCAGGTCAACGCTGACATCAGACCGATGGGGATTTGCTATCATCACCCGGATCATTCCTTTCCACATTAAGGGATGTGGCCCTTTGCCTGTATAAGGGCCATCGAATCCGAGGGCATGCAGTTTTCTTATCAACTCATTCCAAGAGACCGGGCATAACCTTGACATGCATTAGGCCTCGGCTGGTGCTTTTATTGTCTGACCTTCAATCACCGGAATAGGTAAATTGAATCTGGGCAATAGAATAATCGAGTCCTCTGTGAGTCCTCCGTGCCTTCTGCGTCTCTGTGGTGATAATCCGTAACCATTTAGTCATAACCAGTGGCGAGAGACGTCCCACCACAAAGATCACAAAGATCACAAAGGACGC